>NZ_CEYNZH010000033.1:0-36775 GCF_982874595.1 Oceanospirillum sp.
TATTTTAATAATCAAACCTAGCACTTATTGGCGCACGCGCAATGTTCATACTTTGTGCAACACAGACTCAAACCGCACCTTTTTGGTGCAAATACAAACAATTAAGGGGATGCCTGTGGACACCATTACCGTGAGTAGCGTTAACAGCGCTGTTGAAACACTGATGCAGGGAGCCAATACGCTTTTTATTCTGATCGGAGCCATTTTGGTTCTGGCCATGCATGCTGGCTTTGCCTTTCTGGAAGTCGGTACCGTTCGTAAAAAAAACCAGGTGAATGCACTGGTCAAAATTATGACCGACTTTGGCTTCTCGACGCTGGCCTACTTCTTTATTGGCTACTGGATCGCCTATGACATCACCTTCTTCAGCAGCGCAGAAGTGCTGGCAGAGGGCAACGGCTATGCGCTGGTGAAGTTCTTCTTCCTCCTGACCTTTGCAGCAGCGATTCCGGCGATTATCTCCGGTGGCGTGGCTGAGCGCGCGCGCTTCTACCCGATGCTGACCGCATCAGCCCTGATCGTCGGTCTGGTTTACCCGCTGTTTGAGGGTATGAGCTGGAACGGTAACTACGGCTTCCAGACCTGGCTGGAAAACAGCTTCGGTGCACCTTTCCATGACTTTGCCGGTTCCGTGGTTGTTCACGGTGTCGGTGGCTGGATCGCACTGGCGGCAGTACTGATTCTGGGTGCCCGTATGGGTCGCTACCGCAACGGTAAAGTGGTGGCGTTTGCACCGTCTAACATTCCGTTTCTGGCACTGGGTTCCTGGATTCTGACCGTGGGCTGGTTCGGCTTTAACGTCATGTCAGCACAGACCATCGATGGTATCAGCGGCCTTGTGGCGGTTAACTCTCTGATGGCAATGGTTGGCGGCATCATCACCTCCATGATTCTGGGCAAGAATGACCCGGGCTTTATTCATAACGGCCCTCTGGCCGGTCTGGTAGCAGTTTGTGCCGGTTCCGACATCATGCACCCTATGGGTGCGCTGATTACCGGCGGTATCGCAGGTGCCCTGTTCGTTGTGATGTTCACCATAGCGCAGAACAAATGGCCCCGCCTGGATGACGTACTGGGTGTCTGGCCTCTGCACGGCCTGTGTGGTGCCTGGGGTGGTATCGCAGCCGGTATCTTCGGTTTAGAAGCCCTGGGCGGTCTGGGTGGCGTAACGCTGGTATCTCAGCTGATCGGTACACTGGTGGGTATTGTTATCGCAACCGCTGGTGGCTTTATCGTCTACGGTCTGGTGCATAAGGTCGCCAATATCCGCCTTGATGATGAAGAAGAGTTTAACGGTGCCGACCTGAGTATCCATAAAATTGGAGCAACCAGCGATGACTGAGCATAAGCTATAGGTCAATCAGGCCAAGCTCTTTAGACCCATTACCAGACACCCGCCCTTCACCAGGCGGGTGTTTTGCTCTGCCCGCCTCTGCACCGCTTTTGCGGCTAAAAGATAAAGCAGAGGACAAAATTACTTCACTTCTTTAAAATCCTCCGCCCACTTATTACCCATAACCGAGAGTTTGATGTCTGCTTCTCCAGAAATGCCCATGACCGATACAAAACCGACGCCAGGATCTGTCTATCAGGCTGAAGGGGCAGTGATTATAGGCGGAGGTCCAGCGGGCCTAATGGCCGCACAGGTGCTTCTGGAACAAGGTATCAGCGTAGATCTTTTCGAGGCGATGCCCACGGTTGCCCGTAAATTTCTCTATGCTGGCAAAAGCGGTATGAATATCAGCCATGCGGAATCGACGGAAATCTTTCTGACCCGATACCGCACCAATTCAGTGCAAATCGCTCATCCCCACCTGATTAAAGCCGTCAAGTCCTTCGATAACACACGAGTGAAAAACTGGGTTGAGTCCCTGGGCATTGAAACCTTTGTCGGCTCTTCCGGACGGGTTTTCCCCATAGGCATGAAAGCAGCCCCCCTGCTTCGTAGCTGGTTACATTATCTGAAAGAACTTGGACTGAAACTTCACACCCGCTTTTACTGGAAGGGATGGCAGGACGAAACGCTCAGATTCAACACCCCCTCAGGAGTCGTTTTTGTACAGAGCAAAGCCTGTCTGCTCGCACTGGGCGGAGGCAGTTGGAAAAAGCTGGGTAGCGATGGCCTCTGGCAGAGCCAACTGCAGGATAAAGGAATAGCTCTGGCAGACCTGCACGCCAGTAACTGCGGCTTTCAGGTCGATTGGCCTGAAGCCTTCCGTGAAGAGTTTGCCGGTATCCCGTTAAAGGGCGTGCTCGTTTCCGCAACAAATCCTGCTGGAGATATCGTTAGCAAAAGCGGTGACCTGATGATCAGTAGTGAAGGTATCGAAGGCGGATTGGTCTATGGCGTTTCTGCCTCCCTGAGAGACCAGATCCTTCAACAGGGCAAGGCAAGGTTATTGATCGATCTTCTTCCGGCGCGCTCACAGGATGAGATCGAAAAAGCACTGAACAACCGAGGTAAACGCTCAGTCAGCCACTGTCTGAAACAACTAAAACTCAGCCCGGTCAAGCAAGCACTACTGAAACAGCTCACCGATAAAAATACCTTTCAGGATATCCGTCAGCTGGCGGCAACGATTAAAGCACTGCCGTTGGAACTGACCAAGACCCAGCCGATTGACAGGGCGATCAGCACTGCCGGAGGAGTTGTATTCGACCAACTGAATGAGCACCTGATGGCAACCGATCTGCCAGGGCTGTTTTTTGCTGGAGAGATGCTGGACTGGGAAGCACCAACAGGGGGTTATCTTTTGACAGCCTGTCTTGCCACAGGCTATCAGGCGGGCAAGGGTATTTCTGACTTTATTCGCTGTTAATAGCAGCTAAACACTACGACGAATACCCTGCCATAGAAAAACAGCCGCTGCTGGCAGGCAGAGGCTGTCCTATCATTCGTAAAAATCAGTAGCCGTTTATTTGTTCAGAAAGAGTGCCGGATCCACTCTCGCACCATTCAAAGTAACGGTCCAGTGCAGATGCGGGCCGGTAACACGCCCTGTAGCGCCAACTTCACCGAGTTTATCCCCTGCTGCAACTTTATCTCCAACCTTCAAAGCTTCAGTTGACGACAAGTGACAATACAAGGTCGTCAGACCCTGTCCATGATCAACAATAACGGTCTTACCATTGAAGTAGTAATCACCAATCGCCGCAATCTTTCCGTTAAGTGCCGATAAAACTGGTGTACCTGTTGGTGCGGCGATATCCATGCCACTGTGCGGTCTGCGGGCCTGGCCATTAAATACGCGACGCAAACCAAATGAACTGCTGATCCTGCCCTCTGTAGGCTGAACGACTTGTTCCGGCAGCGGGTAGATCACAGGCTTAAAGGTATCCATTGCCCCCCGGATCTCCGGTGTCTCACGGCGCACCCGTTTAAGCTGCGTCTCACTGAGGTTGACGTGCTTATTCTTAACCGTCAGACGCTGCTCCTGATATTTCTTGTCTGTAACCTGAAAACTCAGGGGCTTATCGCCTTCTTTCGTCCGCCAATAGGCGGAATAAGTACCCGCTTTCAGCGACAGAGGCAAGCCCACCCACGCATACCATTTACCGTCCTGCTGAGCGGTAAAGACACGGTCTTTCTGAAAAAAGACATGGGGTGGTGAATCTCCTCTTTGGGGTAACTCAATAACCGCAACACCACCGGGAACCCGGGAGTCTTCAGGGGTAAATCCGGCCTTGGCCCAACCGGAAAAGAGCAGGGCAACAATCAGCAACAGCGCCGGAGCAAGCAGCCGATAACGGGAAGAGCATTGATAAAATCCTGAGGCGTGCAACACAGATAAACTCCCTGAAAAAAATATGAGGCGGAATAACGCATAAACCAAATAACAACATCTGAAACGCGTACCGAGTGCCAGTGTGCCTCAGTCAAAAAATGAGTCAAGGCCGAGCCTTAAACCCGTATTAACAGTGACTTACTCAACACCCTCACGACACAGCTGTAACCAGCGACTGACACCGGCGCCACGATATTTCTGTTTATGCAGAATAAAGTAAAACAGGCGATGGGTATCCCGGTGAGGAACATCCAACGCGACCAGACTGCCACGGTTAAACGCATCCTGCAGGGTCACGCGGGACAAACATCCCAGCCCCATACCGGCTTCAACCGCTCGCTTGATCGCCTCGGTATGCTGAAGTTCAAGCTGCACGTTCAGCTCCGGCAGAATACCACTCATGATACGGTCAAAGGTCTGCCGGGTCCCCGAACCACTCTCCCTGAGAATCCAGCTTGCGGATTTCAGCGCCTGATCATCCAGTGGCTCACTGGCGGTTACCAGAGGGTGATCGGGAGAGGCAAAGACCACCAGCTCGTCTTCCCGCCAGGGAATCACTTCAAGTTCCGGATGCTGAATCTCCCCTTCCACCAGACCGATATCCAGTTCAAAGTTGAGCACTTTTCGCGCAATAGCGGCGGTGTTTTCAACATCCAGCTTCACTTTTGCATCGGGCTGATCGGCCATATACCGGGCCATGATATTAACCGCAAGATAGTTACCGATGCTCAACGTCGCGCCAACATTCAGGTTGCCCGGTTGCTTGTGCTGCTTCAGAGCGACTTCAAGTTCCAGCCCCTGCGCCAATAGCGACTCCGCTTTTGGTCGTATCAAGCGTCCCAATTCATTCAGCTGAAGCCGTTTGCCGACCCGATCAAACAGCTGGATATCAAACTGCTGCTCCAGTTCTTTGAGTGCACTACTGGCCGCAGACTGCGACATTGACAAAGACTGCGCTGCCTTTGTGATATTTTCAAAGTGGGCAGCCGCCAGAAAAACCTCCAACTGCCGAAGACTGTAGCGCATTGCAAACTCCAATCTGAATTATACTGAGCAAACAACGGTGTTCTTCAGTACTTTTATTTAAAGACCATCACATATAGACACAATTTATCAGAAAAACAGATAACTGAAATCAGAATAAACCATTTAGCCGATAGACCAGTCAGCCGATAGAATCCACGACATCACTCAATGCCCTGCTTTAACTCTTTAAAAGTCGACCCAAGGGCAATCCGGAGGACTCAATGTCAGCATTTATCAAAGAAGAGGTACTCAGTGTCCACCACTGGGATAACAATCTGTTCAGCTTCAAGACCAGCCGGGCTTCAACCCTGCGGTTTAAAAATGGCCATTTCATTATGATCGGTCTTGAAGTGGAAGGTCGTCCTCTGATGCGGGCCTACAGTATCGCCAGCGCCAACTACGAAGATCATCTGGAGTTCTTCAGCATCAAGGTTCCGGATGGCCCCTTAACTTCTCGACTACAAAACATTAAGCCGGGCGATAAGCTAACCCTGAGCAGCAAACCCACCGGGACACTGATTAATGACCATCTGCTGCCCGGAAAGAACCTGTATCTGATCAGTACCGGCACAGGGCTAGCTCCCTTTCTGAGTATCATTCGTGATCCTGAGATCTACGAGCAGTACGACAAGATCATTCTGACCCACGGCGTTCGCTACACCTCGGAACTGGCGTATCAGGATCTGATCGAAAAGGAGCTGCCAGAGCATGAGTACTTTGGCGATCTGATTCGGGAAAAACTGGTCTACTACCCAACTGTAACCCGGGAACCCTACAAAAATGAGGGGCGGTTGACGGATCTGATGCGAAGCGGCCAACTATTTAAGGATCTTAACCTTCCCGCTTTTGATCTGGAAAATGACCGTTTTATGATTTGCGGAGGGCCATCCATGCTGAAAGAAACGGTGGAAATTCTGCAAGAACAGGGCTTTAGCGAGGCGAAAAATAGCGCAGCGGGCCACTATGTGATTGAACGGGCCTTTGTTGAAAGCTAGAGTTCAATATAACCCCTGAACATCCCAGATGTTCAGGGGTTATTGGCTGGGCGTGACAAATCAGGAGATCAACACAACCTTCAGCTGTTCCTGATTGAATTCGATAACATCACCGGAAACAATTTTGCGGCGTTTTCGGGTCTCCACTTCACTATTGACTAACACGCAACCGTCCTCAATCACCTGCTTAGCTTCACCACCACTATTAACCAAGCTTTCGAATTTCAGAATCTTAAATAACTCAACCGGCTCACGGTTGATCAGAACATCTCTCATATCTGCCTCTAAGAAGATAAAACGGCATTATAACCGCGCCAGCTCAAATATCAGACCCGCTGCCAATCGGGCGGTTCGACCATCTGGATCTTCCAACGGATTACACTCAGAAATACCTGCTAATAAAACAGGGACCTCGGCTCTTCTGGCCTCATCCAAAATAAGTCTTAACATCCCCTGGCCTACCCGGGTCTCAACACCAAACACTGACGGTGCACTGACTCCGGGAGCGGCAGATACCGAAAAAAAATCCAGACTGATAGAGAGATACAGATAATCAAGACTGGCCAGAAACTGACTGACATCACGCCTAATTTCCGGGAAATCCAATGAGCGACATTCATCGCTAAGACGCCAAAGCACGCCGTATTCCTCTGCCCGCTCAAATTCATCTCCGGAGGTCGACTGTTCATCCACGCCCAAACAGAAGCAGGGAAAATCCAGGTTGTGCTCCTCGCAATAGCGGCCAATCTGATAAAAAACAGATAAAGCACTGGGCTGAGGCTCTGCATCCGCCAATGCCAATCTGGCCCCCAGACTGATTACGCCAATGGCAGCATCCGGCTGACCAACAGAAATATAGCGGGCTGCTCCCTGATAGCTGGCCCAAATCATCTCACGACCACCTCCCAAAACAATGGGCTGCAGGCCTGAACTTAAAAGATGTGCGATATGACCCGACAGTTGACTCTGAGCAATTATCAGCTGCTCCTCTTCGCACCAGATATCTCCGGCATCAAAGACATCCCTTTGCTGATGCCATGCCAGTTCAGATAGGGCTTTACGAATAACAAGCGGGCCATGGGCAGCCCCAGAACGGCCCGCATTGCGCTTAACGCCTTCATCCGAGGCAAAACCTATCAACGCCAAAGGCCTTAAACCCGAGCCTGACGCATCGTCGGGACGATAATCGCCCAACTCCTGAACCTGACCACTCCAAAACCTGTCTACCGAAATCACAGGCTGATCTCTGAGACGCTTTCTTCTCCAGAGGCTCATATCCGCATGTTTATAGGTCACTCTAAACTCCTTTACGCATTCCCTGAGGTTGCAGCACTTAACAAAGCTTAGAACAGCACAGGAAATAGCACCGGCTTATTCGCGATTTTGAGCAAAACTCTGGTATCAACCCCGTCTTATCAATTACAAAAACAAAGCCTGTCCAGTGATTCAGGTCATCAGATCGTATTCCCAAGGGCTCGGGCTGCGACTTTTTTGATCCCAGTCGCTCGCCCAATGTGCCATAACGTTATAATTCGACTGACTTAGACGCTTGAGACGCCCCCATGACAGAACAAGAATTCTGGGACATCATTAACCAGTCCCTACTACAAAATACCCCAGGCTCGGAAGGTCAATATCAGCATATTGCGAACACCTTGGCAGGTTTGTCCCCAGAGCAGTTAATCGCCTTTGAAAATCATCTTGCCCTTCAAAAGAATCGGGCATTCTGCTTCCCCGTTCTTATGGCGAACTTTATTCTCCAGAGCTATATCAACGATGATATCTTCGAGGACTTTCGTCTTTGGCTACTCTCTTTTGGTCAGGAAAAGTTTGAAGCTATTCTGGAAAACTCAGACCGCCTGGCAGAATTCAGTAACGTACAGGATCCTATTGAGGATATTACCGGGGAAGGTCTGGTCTTTGCCGCCCGGGAAGCCTACGAAGCCAAAACCGGTCAGGAAGATTTTCTGAAAAGGATCCAGGTGCCTGCGGACCCGGACATCAACTACCCCTGGCCGGAAGACCTCAACCAGCTGGAAGCCATGTTGCCAAATTTATTCAACAAGTATTGGGATAGCAACAGAACTTACGAGCTGGGTTCTGAATAGCGGCCACTTGGGGTTTGCGCTCATAAAAAAACGGCCTCATTTGAGGCCGTTTTCAGGTAATCAGGTTTAGGCAGATATAACATCAGAAGCCCGGAGCTAACCACATTAGTCGATATTTTCAGCCGTCAGATCAATTTCATCCTGCAAACCGGAGCGAATTGATTCCGCCATACCAGACATCGATACGACCTGTAAAATATCATTAATGGAGTTCCAATCCTCTTCGGAGATCATCACAGCACGTCCAATCTCACTCTCAATGACAATAGTACCGTGCTCCTGGACCGTCTGTTCTACCCATTGTTTTGGGTCACAAGCAAACTCTTCACTGGTTAACTTCATCATCTGTCAGCTCCCTCTTTCCTTTAAGGCTGCGCCTTCCGATCAGAACAATATCTCCTAGGCTAGGGAAAACCCTAGCGGGCAATTGTAGAAAAAAGACAAGACCTTTTCACCTATAATGCATAATTTATATGACTTTGATCACAATCCTGGAGCCCATCGACCAGCTCACTGAGTTAAAACGGCCTGGAAACACTTAATTTAAGCCGTGATTATCGTTTTGATGCGAATCAAGTACATATCTATAACCCGCTGAAATACGGGATTTTTCTAAAAATAAGCTCGTTTTTACTATGAAATACAGCCTATAATCTTTCTGCTCAGAATCCGTCTCACGGAATAGAGAACCCACTAAAACAACAGCAAGAGTGCAGGACCAGTCTATGAGTCGCCAATATATGACGCTAGGGTATTACCACGGCTTCAACCAAATGTTTCGCCCTACCTACGATATTTTCGACTGCGAAGGAAACCCCGTCTACGCGGATACGAAAGCCATTAAGCAACTGGTTGGAGATAAGGTTATTGCCGATCCCAATGACCGGGACGGACTGGAGAAACACCTGAGAGCTGAAGGGATTCTGCATGAACAGGGGCATCTGCTGGACGGCATCGCACTGGACCGTGCAAAACAGGAGCCGTTGTCGGTGGATATTCCCCCGATGGAAGATGAAAAGCGTTTCATCCTGGCTTGGAGCACACTGAACAAGATTCCTGTTCGTCGCGGTATGTCGACCCGCAGTGTAAAACTGCCGATTGGCGTATTTCCGGAAGGGACGCCCATCACCGATATCCGCCGGAAACTCATCCCTGCTTTTCCGGATTTTAATATCGAACAGGCTATTGAAGAAGGCGTCAACCTAATGCTGATCAAACGCCGTGAAGAACGTCTACAAAAGGGATAAAGCATCACATCGTGTTCGGGTGAACCGTGCCATGTCCGGCCAATCAGGCCGTGATCGCCTGAACACTTGCCATCGGCGCAGCCATTACTGACTTCCAGTCACTTTTTGAACCGGCCTTTTTCACACCCTCAGAACGCATACGCACCAACTCACCTTTCAGTGACAAACAGTGCATCTGTAACTTATCTGCCCGTTCAAGACGCGCGCAGGCGATAAAGTGATCCAGCGTATTAATAAAGAAGATCTCCGGATGACTCAGCTGACTCTGAACAATCAGAGCTTTCAGCGTCTCCTGTAAGCGTTTGGCTTCATGAAGAAGATGGGCTCGCAGAGACAGGGTCATCGCCTGCTCTTCAGTCTTGGATAGCTCATCGGAAAAACGTTCAAAAACCTGATTGATATAACTTTGTGTCATGGGACCACCTCAACAAATATTACAGGTCTTAACCTGTCGGTTTGTTTGCTTTGCTGAGGAAAAGACTAAAGGGATCAGATGACGCTTCTATGACCAATCATCGGTAATTTAATGACATAAAAAAGCGGATGGAGTGGTCTCATATCCGCTTATCTGAAGCGCTAAACACGGTAGGGTTTAAAAGACGGTTTCTAAAAAGCTTCTGGCTGGTAAGACGCCACAGAGGATGACAGAAGACTCAGCACCTTACCCATTCCCTGATGCAGGGCTGCTTCAATTTCGGCCATGGTGATAATTTCATCGGTCAGGCCTGCGGCCATATTCACCACCAGCGCCACACAGGCATAAGGCAGTTCAACTTCACGAGCCAGCGCCGCTTCCGGCATACCGGTCATACCGACTATATCACAACCATCGCGTTTCATGCGCTGAATCTCACCCGCGGTCTCAAGACGAGGCCCCTGAGTCGCACCATAGACGCCTTTATCCATCACCTTCAGCTGCAGGTTGGCAGCTTCTTTCAGCAGCAGCTGACGCAAAGGCTCATCGTAAGGCCAGCTGAAGTCAATATGCACCACTTCATCCAGGTTATCCGCAAAGAAGGTATGCTCACGGCCCCAGGTGTAATCAACAATCTGATCCGGGATCATCAGACCCGCAGGCTCACACTCAGGATGAATACCGCCGACGGCATTAACCGCAATAATCGCTGTTGCACCGGCATCTTTCAGCGCCTGAATATTCGCACGGTAATTAACCTTATGAGGCGGAATACGATGCGGATGGCCATGACGGGCCAGAAACAGCACCTCTTTACCCTCAATTGAGCCGGTCACAATCTCAGCTGACGGCTCCCCCCATTGGGTTGAGACCTGCTGACGGGAAACAACATTCAGACCTTCCATCTGAGTCAGGCCGGTACCACCGATAATTGCCAACATCTGTCTTATCCTAATGCTTACGTTCTGAGTGGCCGGTTCAGATTGCCTTACCACATCAGATCTGCTCAATCAAAAAAGCCGCTGCGGAACAGCGGCTTTTAAACGTACCCGGAACCGGATTACATGCCTTTTGGCGCGTAGATACCCGGTGCATTACGCAGGAAGCCCTGAAAATCCATGCCATAACCGAACAGGTAGCGGTCTTCCACTTCAAGACCGGTAAAGCTTGCGGTCATATCCGGACGCGCCTTACGGTCATGCAGTTTATCAACCAAAACAGCACTGTATACCGCTTTAGCACCCTGCTCCTGGCAATAATCAAGAATCGCCGCCAGCGTGTGGCCTTCATCCAGAATATCGTCAACGATCAGGACGGTACGGCCTTCCATATTCACTTCAGGCGGAACACGCCAGTATAGCTCACCACCGGTAGTTTCACCGCGATAACGGGTCGCGTGGATGTAATCCACTTCCAGCGGAAACTCAAGGCGGGTCAACAGATGGCCAGTGGTGATCAGACCACCATTCATTACACAGTAAACCACTGGCAGCTCATCACCCAATGTCTGAGTAATCTCATCAGCCATCTTATCCAGCGCTGAATCAACCTGCTCTTTAGTGCACAGGCAATCGGCTTCGGCAAAGACTTTTTTGATACGTTCCAGGTTATTTTCTACTGGCATTGTTTAGTTCCAATGATCTGTTTTGTGTCATAAATAATGAATCCCGGAGCCGAACCCTTTTTTACTCGGATACAGCACCGGGATAAATTCAGTTTAATGGCAGAATCGCTTAAACAAGCGCTTCCAGCTGATCCGCTACCCGGTTATATCGGGGATCAGCATCCAACGCATCCAGTGTCGGCCGGGAGAGAACACTCAGGGCAGACAGTCGTTGCTCTGAACGTGGAGAAAAATCAAAGTCTTTCAGGGCATCAATCACCTGAAGGGCACCGTCACGGTCATTACAGACCAGCACCATATCGCAACCGGCGCCAAGGGCCGCATGAGCACGGGCTGAATAGTCACCCGTTGCAGCAGCACCTGCCATACCCAGATCATCGCTGAAAATCACCCCTTTGAAGCCCAGCTGACGACGCAGAATATCTTTCAGCCAATACGGGGAGAAACCCGCAGGTTCCGGCGCAACTTTCTCGTAAATCACATGCGCTGGCATAACACCATCCAGTAACGGGCACAGTGCCGTGAAAGGCTTCAGACAGCTTTCATCAATCTCTGAGAAAGGGCGTACATCAACAGGCAGATCAACATGGGAGTCTGCGGCAACATAGCCATGGCCTGGGAAGTGCTTACCGATAGCCGGCATACCGGCTTCGTGCAGACCTTCAATCAGAGCATCCGCCAGACGGGTCACGATCTCAGGACGACCGGAGAAGGCACGGTCACCAATCACTTCGCTGTTGCCGTAATCCAGATCCAGAACCGGTGCAAACGTGAAATCCAGACCGTAGGCCAGCAGCTCAGATGCCATCAGCCAGCCGGTATCCCAGGCCAGTTCTAATGCCGACTCGGGATCCTTCATAAAGAGTTCACCCAGACGCGCCATCGGTGGAATGCGGGTAAAGCCATCACGGAAGCGCTGAACACGACCACCTTCATGATCCACTGCAATCAGGATTTCAGGGCGCAGCTCCCGAATGCTTCGGGTGAGATATTCCAGCTGAGAAGGGTCACGATAATTTCGTGCAAACAGAATAATACCGCCCACCAGTGGGTGTACGATCAGTTCGCGCTCATCACTGGTCAGCTCATAGCCTTCCAGATCAAGCATAATTGGCCCGTGGGTCATAGCGACATTATCCTGTGACAGAGAAATGAATAAACCGCGAAATTTAACAGAGAACCGGAAAGAAAAAAACCTCCGGCACTTTGCTGAAGGTCATAAGATCTGAAATTAGAGGATAAAAATTTAAATCAACCGATATAAACCGCTGTATATACGGCAACATCTTCAAATAGCAGAATAATATCCTGCATACGCAATCTTATGCAGCCATGGGAGAGAGGTTGTCCCATCGGCTCACTGTCCGGCGTTCCATGGAAGTAGATATACCGACGCATCGTATCCCGGTTACCGCCACGATTGCGCCCGGTCTCAAGGCCGCTCAGCCAGAGAATACGCCCCAGAATCCAGTCACGCTCAGGAAAAGCCTCACCCAGTTCAGGTGTATAACACTCTCCGGTCCAGCGACGCCCGCGATATACGGCATTCGCAGGGTTTCCGGCACCGATTTTGGCGCGTACAGTGTGCCAGCCCAATGGCGTGCAACCACTGCCCTCTTCCTCACCGACACCGTTTAAAGCGGTAGAAACGGGAAAGCAGAGCTCAAACTCTGCTTTTCGGATCACATAAACCTGCTGACGCTCAATATCAACCTGAAGCCAGTGTCCCTCCGGGGCAAATTGCTGCCAGTCTGGTGCCAGTTCCGGTTTTATCGCCACCAACTCAGCCCTCTCCGGAAGCCGGATCAGACACTGCCAAATCAGGAATCGGTGCAGACATACCTGCCGAAACAAACGGAATCAGGCGCTGAACCACGTCACGAACACGGGTTTGCTCGTTGAAATCCTGTTCAGCAATGTCTTTAAGGGCATCAAGACTGGACATGGTGAAAACCGCAGAGCCCAGCATAAAGTGCAGACGCCAGAAGCGCTCAACATCCGGCAGATCACTGGAAGCATTGCGCACCATCGCGGTAAAACGATAGAAGACACTGCCGTACTGTTCCTGCAGATAACGCCGCATATGCCCCTGCGCCTGAGTGTAAGCAAGCCCTAACAGGCGCATAAATACGGAAAGACCGTTACGGGTAGGACTTGGCATGGTGATCACCGTTGTCGTCAACGTCTCCAGTACCGCATTGAGGGGAATATCTTCACCCTTATGACGACTCTCAAGCAGATCCATCTCTTCATTAAAGCGCTCGGAAAAAGGATCCAGATAACGGGCGAACACCGCCTGAATCAGCGCTTTTTTTGAACCAAAGTGATAGTTAACAGCCGCAAGATTTACTTTGGCTTTACTGGTAATAGTACGCAGTGAGGTTTCAGCAAAACCTTTCTCTGCAAACAACATTTCGGCGGTATCCAGGATACGGCTGACGGTATCTAATTGAGCCATGCTCACCTCTGTCGATCACTTTTCTGCGGCATAGCTAACTTAATGCGTTGTGGAGAAAGCGGCACGCCCTCTCCAGCCTTTAAGCTAACCAACAAGCAACTATCAAACGAATGTTTGAAACATAAATACAATTGTCAACAAAGTCAAGAAACTAGGCAGATCCAGCGCCAACGAGATCACAAAAAAAGTGAAACGCTGTTTTAAAACACAACAAACCTATCCAAACATTCCCAGCACCTTCTTTCCAGCCAAAACGTCAACCATCACTGATCACCATCTATTAAAGATTCCTTACAAAAATCCCTATAAGGGCAGACAAAAGCCAATTTTTGTGTAAACTGTATGCAAGTACACGCTGTATAAAATGACAGATGAGACATCATGACTAAATTGACCAAGCGCCAGCAGGAAGTACTCGACTTCATTACGTCACATATGGAGTCCACCGGTTATCCACCAACACGGGCAGAAATTGCCCGGGCATTGGGTTTTCGCTCTCCTAATGCGGCGGAAGAACACCTCCGCGCACTGGCTCGCAAGGGTGCCATCGAGATGATTCCCGGCACCTCCAGAGGCATCAAACTGCCGTCACAATCTGCCCAGGGCCTACCCGTTATAGGACAGGTTGCAGCGGGCAGCCCGATTCTTGCTCAGGAACACATCGACAGCTATTCCGGTGTTAACGCAGACTTCTTTCGCCCTAAAGCACACTACATGCTTCGGGTAAAAGGTCTCAGTATGAAGGATATCGGTATTATGGATGGCGACCTGCTGGCCGTTCATCAGACCAGCGACATCCGTAACGGTCAGATTGTGATCGCCCGTATTGGTGATGAGGTGACCGTTAAGCGCTTCAAGCAGGAAGGCAATCTGGTTTACCTGATCGCTGAGAACGAAGAGTTTGAGCCTATTGTGGTCGATCTGGAAACAGAGTCCCTCGCCATTGAAGGTATAGGTGTCGGCATCATTCGTGGCGGCTATGGTCAGGGCCTTCAATAAGATCGAAGTTAACTTAAAAGCCATGCCATCAAAAATAAAAAAGCAGCCCTAAGGCTGCTTTTTTATTATAAAGCGAAGAGAATATAACCCTCAGTGAATAACGGCATCCTCACTCGGGCCGTCTTCATCCTCCTCTCCCCACAAGCGATTATCCTGAATCGCCTTATCGATCATCTCGCGGGCGATATCAAAGCTTGCGCCACGCAGATGCTCAACAATCTCAGGTGCAAAACGGATACGCACCAGGGGCTCACCCTGATGATCATCTGCAGACTGCAGAATAACATCACCATCAGCAAGCTCAACAATTTCAAGATACGGACTATCAGACAAGGTGATTACCTCTTAAAAAAATTCGATGTGACTAAGCATCCTGCTTGAATCAAAATTCCTGCATGGTCTGGCGCAGATCGCGAATAAACGCCTGCAGACTTTCCAACCATGAATTGAGCTGTTGCTGCTCCGATACAGAATCACTAACCAGAGGGATTAACCGGTCAGCAGAAGTATCATGAACGGTTTCCACCTGTTTTAACTCAGGCAACCAACAGTCTCTATAACGTCGGTTCAACTGACTCAACCAACTGAAACTGTCTTTTTCCAGTTCCAGAATACGAGCCAGATGAGGAATCACACGTCCTTGGTCTTCAGCAGCTCGCTGAAGATCAGCCGCCGTTTTCCATTCCCCTTGCGGTATACGGGCTGTTTCGGAAATCTCATAAAGCAGAGCCTGAATCGCTCCCTGAAGATGAAAAACAACCGCATCGGCATGGGCAGATATAAAGGCTGGCCGGATCAAATCGTCTTGCTGATCAACCTGATCAAAATGCTGTAACAGTAACCGCGCAGAGTAGAGTTTCTGCATGGTTCGAGAAGCAAAGGATGCCATATAAAACAACCGCCCAGAATAGAGAATAGCTAACAGACAGCAGAACGCTAAAAGGCCGGTCTTAACCGGCCTTTTAGTCGCTGCTTTCGCACACAGTTTAGCTTAAATTCACAGGATGTGAACTAGCTTTTAGCACTTTTTCGGGTAGCTTTTTTCTTCTCGTGGCTAACCCATTGACCACCTTCATAAAATGCCTGCCAGCCGGTTGCCTTACCTTCAACTTCGGTCATCAGGTATTGCTCTTTATTCTTCCGGCTGTAACGAATCACCGTTGGATTACCGTCGGGATCGTGGGTTGGCCCTTCCATCAGGAAGTTATATTTCGGGTCGATTTCCGCTTTATGCGGCAGAATTTCTACCAGCTGTGGCGGACGAGTTTCACGGTTTTTCGGGAACTGACTGGCCGCCAGGAAAAGCCCGGATGCACCATCACGCAGTACGTAGTGATCTTCCACTTTCTGGCAAGCCAGCTCCGGCATAGGCACCGGGTCCATCTTAGGCGGTGCAGCTTCACCGTTTTTCAGTAGTTTGCGGGTATTTTTACAGTTCTCATTGGTGCAACCAAAGTACTTACCAAAACGGCCGTTCTTCAACTGCATCTCAGAGCCGCACTTATCACATTCAAGCACAGGGCCATCGTAACCCTTGATCTTGAACTCACCCTGCTCTACTTCATAACCGGTGCAGTCCGGATTATTACCACAAACATGCAACTTGCGCTGCTCATCGATCAGGTAACTTTCCATCGCCGTGCCACACTTGGAACAACGATGCTTAGCCCTAAGCGCCTGTGTTTCAGCCTCATCGTCAGCATCGGCACTGATCGCCTCTTCACCAGGGGTGAGATTGATCGTAGTTTTGCAGCGCTCTTTAGGCGGCAGTGAATATCCGGAGCAACCCAGGAAAACACCAGTACTTGCCGTACGGATCTGCATCGGGCGACCACAGCTCGGGCAGGAAATAGAGGTTTCTACAGCCTGATTCGGACGCATCCCACCCTCTTCAGACTCTGCCTTGGCCAATTGCTGACTGAAATCTTTGTAGAAGCTGTTCAGCAGATTTTTCCAGTCATTTTTGCCTTCAGCAACATCATCCAGCGATTCTTCCATTCGCGCTGTAAAGCTGAAGTCCATCAGATCACTGAAGCTCTCACTCAGACGATCCGTGACGATATCACCCATTTTTTCCGCATAGAAGCGGCGGTTTTCCAGGCGCACATAACCGCGATCCTGAATGGTCGAGATGATAGACGCATAGGTTGAAGGACGGCCAATACCGCGTTTTTCCAGCTCTTTTACCAGGCTCGCTTCCGTAAAACGTGCCACCGGCTTGGTAAAGTGCTGTTTCGGCAGCAGTTGCTCAAGGGTCAACAGATCACCGACTTTCAGATCCGGCAGCGACTGATCTTCATCTTTCTTGCTGTTAGACGGCATCACTCGGGTAAAACCATCAAACTGCATCACACGCCCACGGGCACGCAGCTCAAAGTTACCCGCTTCAACCACCAGAGAGGTGCTCATATACTCTGCCGGCACCATCTGACAGGCCACAAACTGACGCCAGATCAGCTCGTACAAACGCTCGGCGTCACGCTCCATCGCTTTCAGATCAGTGGAAGAGCGGTTCACATCAGAAGGACGAATCGCTTCGTGCGCTTCCTGAGCCCCTTCTTTGCTGCTGTAACTGTTTGGCGCTTCCGGCAGGTACTTCTTACCGAAACTCTCGGAGATGTAATCACGACAGCTCTCCACCGCTTCCTTACTCAGGTTGGTGGAGTCGGTACGCATATAAGTGATATAACCCGCCTCGTACAAACGCTGAGCCAGCATCATGGTTTTCTTAACACTAAAACCTAAACGAGTGCTCGCAGCCTGCTGCAGAGTAGAAGTGATATAAGGCGCAGTCGGCTTAGTTTTAGTTGGCTTGTCTTCACGCTTAGCGACAGTAAAAGCCGCTGCATTCAGCTGAGCCAATGCCTGATCAGTTTGCTCTTTACTGGTCGGGCGGAAGCCTTTGCCATTCTCCTTGGTCACCTCACACTGAAACGGCATTTTGCCGTCTCGGTTAAGATCCGCGTGCACATCCCAATACTCTTCAGGAACAAACGCACGAATCTCGCGCTCACGTTCAACAATCAGGCGAACAGCAACGGACTGTACACGACCGGCCGAAAGGCCACGGGCAACTTTGGCCCACAACAGAGGTGATACCATGTAGCCCACAACACGATCCAGAAAGCGACGTGCCTGCTGAGCGTTAACACGGCTCATATCAAGGCGACCCGGCTCTTTAAACGCATCCTGAATCGCATTCTTGGTAATTTCGTTGAACACAACGCGGTGATAACGCTCGTCGTCACCACCAATGGTTTCCCGCAGGTGCCAGGCAATCGCCTCCCCCTCGCGGTCCAAATCCGTTGCGAGATAAATCTGATCAGCATCGGCGGCCAGTTTTTGCAATTCAGAAACGACCTTCTCTTTACCGGGCAGGATCTTATAGTGAGCCTCCCAGTCATGCTCCGGATCAATACCCATTCGGGTGATCAGCTGCTCACGGGCTTTACGCTTCTTATGAACCGCTTTTTCTTCTGGACTCATCTTGCGTGTAATCGCGGCCGCTTTGGCCCGCGCTTTCGCATCAACAGGCTCTTTAGCGCCACCACTGGTTGGCAGATCACGAATATGGCCCACACTGGACTTTACAATGAAGTCTTTGCCCAGGTACTTGTTGATCGTTTTAGCCTTCGCAGGAGACTCGACGATAACTAGTGCTTTTCCCATTGAGAGCGTCTCTTTATCTAAGGCTGTTGAGAAACAGTTTGATCAAAGAAATTTATACTGTTGGCAAAATCTGTTCGGCCATTAAACCGGCCGCTTATATCTGCTAACAAAAAGCCAACGTACAAAAAGTTAAAAATATAACGACTATTCAAAATCCAACGACTACAAAAAAATAGATCGAAGATCCAAATATCTGCCTCTTTCTATAAATAGAGGCGAAGCCAATAAGGCTCTCTTACCGAGCGTATTACAACTGTATATAGAGCACCTTTGTCAAGTGCTGCCTGAAAAGGGCGTATAAACTACCCCAGCAGATTCAAGAGTTCCAGCCCCAAGTAGAAAAAAGGCTTTGAATCATGCCAAAGCAGTAAAAAACCGGGACAGCACACCAACAGAAAACACAAAATTCACTTCTAATGTATTACAGCCTGTCGCAATCGGCCAGCTGGCAACGAAAAAGCATTGCATTTCTTGCAGTTAGACACCAACCTTAGACCTAAGCAGAATGAAAACCCTGCTCTTTCTGAGAAAGCGAATCGCTCCGGAGTCCAGCCTTTACTATTTGTTTAATCCAATCCGGACCCTTCTATCCTTAAACAAAACGAATTCAGCACATCAGCCTGCTGAATATTCAGTGTTTGTCGAATAAGGAGTGACAACATGAAAACAATACGCGTTGCTATTAACGGCTTTGGTCGCATCGGGCGGAATATACTTCGCGCCTATTTTGAAGGACATCACACCCAATCAATGGAAATCGTCGCTATTAATGATCTTGGCGACGCTGCTATTAACGCCCACCTGTTACAGTATGATTCTGTTCATGGCCGCTTCGGTTACGATGTCAGCCATGATGACAAATCACTCACCGTTGACGGACATAGCATCCAGGTTTTCGCTGAGCGAGACCCAGCCAATCTTCCCTGGAAAGAACTGAGCATTGATGTTGTCCTTGAATGCACCGGCTTATTCACCAAAAGGGAAAAAGCTGCGGCCCACTTAACGGCAGGTGCAGCTAAAGTTCTGATCTCAGCCCCCTCACCTGACGCTGATGCGACCGTAGTTTTCGGGGTTAATGAGAACACACTAAAAGCAGAACACACTGTCGTCTCTAACGCATCCTGCACGACCAACTGCCTCGCACCCGTCGTTAAAGTACTGCATGAAACCATGGGCGTTGAAAGCGGTGTAATGACGACCATTCACGCCTATACCAACGACCAACATCTGACGGATGTTTATCACACTGACCCGTACCGCGCACGATCAGCGACAGCCTCTATGATACCGACGAAAACCGGGGCAGCTGCCGCTATTGGCTTAGTGATGCCGGAACTGGCTGGCAAGCTCGACGGCCTGGCGGTCAGAGTCCCAACCAACAATGTATCCCTGGTCGACCTGAGTGTTGTGGTTAAGCAGCCCAAGACGGCCCAGGAAATCAATGCCGCTTTAGAAAAAGCTGCCCGTGACTCATCAGTCCTGGGGTACAATCAGTTACCGCTGGTTTCGGTGGATTTTAACCACTGCCCGGACTCGTCCGTGTTTGACAGCAGTCACACAAGAGTTCAGGGCAACCTGATTAAAGTGATGGCGTGGTACGACAATGAATGGGGCTTCTCCAACCGCATGCTGGATACCACTAAAGCCCTGATGCAGGCCTAGCCTCATCTCGTAATACAACGAATACCAAAGGCACAACTGTCATAACAACAGGTTATATCAGAAGATTGGCGGTACTTTTGCTGAGGTTTACAACAAATAACCTCAGCAAAACCGAATAAATCAGGCCATACCCAATGATCAAAGTACTTAGCCCAAAATGGCTAAGTACACCTATGTACGTATCGGTTTATGTTGCCTGCCCACTATTTAACCTATCTGATAAAAATTTGATCTTTACCCTGCAAGATTAAGGAATCACACAGAATGCGCAGAACCAAAATCGTTGCCACCCTGGGGCCCGCTACCGATGAACCATCAAAACTGGCTCAGGTCCTTAAATATATCGATGTGGTACGAATAAACTTCTCCCATGGCGACCCTGAAGATCATCAGGCGCGGGTCGAAGCAGTACGTAAAACAGCAAAAGAGATAGGCCGCTTCGTGGCCGTATTGGGCGACCTACAGGGACCGAAAATCCGCGTCGCACGCTTTAAAGATGGCCCGATCAAACTGGCCGTAGGCGATTCATTCGTCCTGAACATGGAACTTGAACGGGACGCCGGTAATCAACAACAGGTTGGCGTGGACTATCCCCAGCTGGCTGATGACGTCAACCCAGGGGATATTCTTCTGCTGGATGACGGTCGTATTCAATTAAAAGTCGATGAAGTCGCCAAGCCGGAAGTGCGTTGCACGGTTACGGTAGGCGGCAAGTTATCTAATAATAAAGGCATCAATAAGCAGGGTGGCGGGCTGTCTGCTGCCGCACTGACTGAAAAAGACAAGAGAGACATAAAAACAGCAATCGCACTTCAGGTGGATTATCTGGCGGTTTCTTTTCCTCGTACCGGTGATGATATGCGAGAAGCCCGCGCGCTTCTCGGAGAGGAAGGCCGGGACATTGGCCTGATTGCCAAAGTCGAGCGAGCTGAATCCGTTGCTGATGACGAGGTCATGAACGACCTGATCTCATCCTGCGAAGGTGTCATGGTTGCCCGTGGCGATCTGGGCGTTGAGATCGGAGATGCTCAACTGATCGGCGTACAGAAGCGCCTGATCCAACGCGCCCGCAGTCTCAACAAAGTGGTCATCACCGCCACTCAGATGATGGAATCCATGATCACAAGCCCATTGCCAACCCGGGCAGAAGTCTTTGACGTGGCCAATGCTGTTCTGGATGGCACTGATGCCGTGATGCTGTCCGCTGAGACTGCGGTTGGTGAATATCCGCTGGAAACGGTTCAGGCGATGGATCGACTCTGTCGTGGCGCTGAGCTTGAGCGCGTAGCCCAACAGTCCAACCATCGTATGCATGAAGGTTTCAGCCATATCAATGAAGCGGTCGCACTGTCTGCTATGTACGCGGCCAATCACCTGAAAGGTGTAAAAGCGATCGTTTGTATGACGCGTACCGGCCTGACCCCTCTACTGATGTCCCGCATCAGGTCTGGGTTGCCTATCTTTGCCTTTACCGCTCAAGAGAAGACTCAGAATCGTGTCGCGCTTTATCGCGGCGTTACGACAGTCCCTTTCAACCATTCCAGCGCAGAGCCGGAATCCATTCGCAAAGCGATTGAAGAACTGAAAAGCCGTAACGTTATCAGCAAAGGCGACAACATTATTCTGACTCGCGGCGATCATCACGGCACCCATACCATGACCATTGTTCCTATCGAAGATTAAGACCAATAAAGAGCCGCCCCTTCAAATTATCAATTTGAGCCTCTCTGATCACACCAAAAGCGCTGAGCAATCAGCGCTTTTTTTATACCTTCCTGACAGACTTTTTACCTTTTCTGAAAATGCAGCCAGCCCCCGACACAGGGCAACGCGCCTCAAAAGCCATGCGATTCATAAAAATGAAATAGAACACTAAACAAACCATCACAAAACATTTGAATCCTAACAAAAGATACAAAAAGCCATAATTTCGCCAAAAATTAGGCCTTGAGAAAAAAATCCGAGCGCGTTATTGTATAAATATACTTTGAACCCTAAACAAATATTATGAATAGTGACATTAGCGACTCGATTAGCTTTACCCAACCCAAACTAACGGACGGTCTTGCCGTTACAGACCTGATCCAGAATTCACCTCCTCTCGATGTCAACTCGAGCTACTGCTACATGTTGTGCTGCTCGCTTTGGGCCGAAACATCGGTATGTGCTTGGGATGGAGACAAACTCATCGGTTTTGTCTCAGGCTTTGTTCGCCCAGACCAGCCAGAGGCTCTTTTTATCTGGCAGGTCGCCGTACATGAAAGCGCCCGAGGCAAACAGCTGGCAAAACGCATGATCTTTGAGATCCTGAAACGTCCGGCAAGCCAAACTGCAAACGTTTTACACACCACTATTTCACCGGATAACACCGCATCCTGGCGGATGTTTGCCGGCCTGACCCGCGCTCTGGAATGCGAATCCCGTACTTTCGATTTCCTGGATAAAGAGCTCCATTTCCACGGCCTGCACGAATCCGAAGAGCTGCTTGAGATTGGACCTTTCCGGCACCCGTAGCCCCGGAAGTGCAAGGGCATGGAGCCCGTCCTTTTGAAGCCGACGCTGAAGCAGCCCGGCATGCAGCTGAATCACCCTTTATCAAAAAATTAAAAACTGGAGCACACGATGATTTTTAAAGAGTATGAGTCCGAAGTTCAGAGTTATTCACGTTCTTTCCCGGTAGTATTTACCAAGGCGAAAGGCAGCAAACTGTTTGACGATAACGGTAACGAGTACCTTGATTTCCTGGCCGGTGCCGGCTCGCTGAACTACGGTCACAACAACCCGATCCTGAAAGAAAGCCTGATTGAGTATATCCAGAACGACGGCGTTGCCCACGGTCTGGATATGCACACAGAAGCTAAAGCAGGTTTTCTGGAAGCATTCCGCGACATCATCCTGAAACCTCGCGACCTGGATCATAAGATGATGTTTACCGGTCCAACGGGTGCGAACTGCGTTGAAGCAGCACTGAAGCTGGCCCGCAAAGTGACTGGCCGTCATAACGTTGTATCTTTCACTAACGGTTTCCACGGCTGCACCCTGGGTGCGCTGGCAGCAACCGGTAACAGTCATCATCGTGGTGGTGCAGGTCAGCCTCTGAGCGGCGTTACCCGCCTGCCTTACGATGGTTACCTGGGTGAAAACTTCAACACCCTTGACCTGTTTAAGAAGATGCTCACAGACAATTCAAGCGGTCTGGATATGCCTGCTGCCGTAATTGTTGAGATTGTGCAGGGTGAAGGCGGTCTGAATACCGCATCCGGCAAATGGCTGAAAGAGCTTTCTGCGATCTGTAAAGAACATGGCATTCTGTTTATTGCCGATGATATTCAGGCAGGCTGTGGCCGTACCGGCACCTTCTTCAGTTTTGACCAGTTTGATATCAAGCCAGATATCATCACCTTGTCTAAGTCCCTGAGCGCCTTCGGTCTGCCATTTGCGGTAACCCTGTTTGACCGTAAGCTGGACATCTGGAAACCAGGCGAACATAACGGTACTTTCCGTGGTAATAACCACGCCTTTATCACTGCGAAAAAGGCTCTGGAAACGTACTGGGCTGACGACAAGTTCGCAAGCCACATCCATGCCCGCAGCGAACAACTGAAGCTAACTCTGAACAGAATCTGCGACAATTATCCTGAGCTGTATCGTAAAGGCCGCGGCCTGATGCAGGGCATCTGCTGCCCATCCGGTGACGTCGCGGATGACATTACTTCTCTTTGCTTTAAAGAGAAGCTGATTATCGAAACCAGCGGCCCTGAAGGTGAAGTGGTTAAGTGCTTCCCCCCTCTGACGGTTTCGGAAGAAGAGATGGCTCACGGCCTGAACATCCTTGAGCAGGCTTTCGATCAGTATTTCAGTGCTCACATGGAACTGAAAAAAGCGAGCTAAGACCAACGCCTGCAACTCAAAAAGGAGCCGCCCAAGGCGGCTCCTTTTGTTAAAGGCGACCAAAACACCAGCTCACCTGCTTTAAGCTAGCGTTTTATAGTTTATGGCAACATAACGCTTAATAAACGATTGTTCGTTTTCTGTTTATTTCATTTTGAGGTATTAACATGATTGTTCGTCAACTGCAGGAAGTAGAAAAAACCGATCGCTGCGTAACATCCGATAACTGGAAAAGCGTTCGTATGTCGCTGAAAAATGACAACATGGGCTTCTCGTTCCATATCACCACCATTTTTGCAGGTACGGAAACTCCGATTCATTACCAGAACCATCTGGAAACTGTTTACTGCATCAGCGGTTACGGTGAAGTAGAAACCGTGGAAGATGGCAAGATCTACCCGATCAGCCCTGGAACCATCTACATTCTGGACAAGCACGACAAACACTTGCTGCGTGCTCATGAAGGTGAAGATATCGTGTTTGCCTGCGCCTTCAACCCACCACTCAATGGCAAAGAAGTGCACGATGAGAATGGCGTATATCCGCTGGAAGCTGAAGAAGTTGCCGAATAGTCAACGATTCATCAGCCCTGATATAGATTGACAATATTTATAGCGCCCGATGAATATCATCGGGCTTTTTATTTTAAGAAACAGAAGCCTTTAGCCAAGCTAATCAATTTTGAAGACCCATTACAACATACCAAATATGCTTTAACGATAGCCTCACCATAAAAGACCATAGCACTGTTGCGCTTATTTATAGGTTATTTCACCTTTCTGCCCCTCAATTTAAAGGCAAGGAAATAATCGCGCTGGGTACACTTAAGGTAAGCGGTCATCACATTTCTCCATTTTAGGGTAGAAAATGCGTCAACCTTATTTTGGACGGAACAAACATAGGTAAAAGGCTCAGACCTCTGAGCCTTTCACCTTGCGTCCTCATCATCCCTTTCGTTTACAGATCACACAGATCCCGCATCGCTTCATGCGTGCTGAGATAAACCTGTCCCGGTGCCATATGCTGCAGAAAATGCGTCTGTTTCAGCTGATCCATCACAGGCCCCTTCACATCCGACAGATGCAGCGTGATGCCGGACTCCCGCAGGTTTTCAATCATCATCTCAAGTGTCTCTAAGGCGCTGGCATCAATAAAGCTGATGCCGTTACAGATCAGTACCAGATGCTGTAACTGCGGCTGTTCGGAAACAATCGCCATCACCTCATCTTCGATGTAGCGGGTATTGGCAAAGTAGAGGTTCTCATCAATACGCAGCCCAAGACAGCAAGGGTTGGTTTTCACCTCGAAGCGCTTCACGTTCCTGAAGTGCTCACTGTCACCCACCCGTCCTACCACAGCAATATGCGGCTTACTGGTACGCTGCAGCAGCAGAGCAACCGATAACACCATACCCGCCAACAGACCGGCTTCTACGCCAGCGATCAGTACCATACCGAAGGTTACCGCAAGGGTCAGGGCATCAGCACGGTTGAAATTCCAGGTTCGCTTAATGCCGGAAAGATCAATCAGTGGCAGCACCGCCATAATAACTATTACCCCCAGCACCGCTTTAGGAAGATAGTAGAACCAGGGCGTGAAAAAGAGCACCGTCAAAGCAAGACCGGAAGCGGTAATCACAGATGCCACGGTTGTCTGGGCACCGGAGGCATCATTCACCATTGAGCGGCCAAAACCACCCGCGACGGGATACGCACCACCAAAAGCAGCACCAATATTGGCAAAGCCAAGGGCGATCAGCTCTTTGTCCGGCTTGATACGTTCCCGGCGCTTACTGGCAAGAGCCGTACCCACAGAGACGCTCTCCAGAAAGCCAACCAGTGCGATCAGCAGCGCTGCCGGCAGCAGACCTAACCACCAGTCCATCTCAAAAGGCAGCAAAGAAAAAGAGGGCAAACCAGCAGGAATCTCTCCAACAATTTTGACTCCTGACTCACTGTGCAGATCAAAACCAACCACTAAGCCAACACCCGCTAAAATAGCAAACATGGGGCCGGCCTTAGCCATAGATCCCGCCATGAGTGAAGAAGCCCCCATTTTTTTCAGCAGGTTCGCCAGATGTTTTTTACTGAACCACATTATAAAGAAAGCCGTAACACCGATGACCAGAGTAGCCGGATTAAAATCCGGCAGATTGGCAGTCAGGTTATTCAGCGTTTCATAAAACTGATGGCCTCTGGGAAATTCCAGTCCAAAGACATACTTCAGCTGACTAAATGCGATCATCAGAGCTGCCGCACTGGTAAAACCAGTAATGACAGAGTGACTTAAAAAGTTCACCAGAGTCCCAAGTCGCAGAATAAACATCAGCAATAGAACAAGACCGACCAGAAGCGCCAACACCATCGCGGTAGTGATATAGAGATCTGTCCCCGGCTGAGCATGCTGAGATACAGCCTCTCCAACCATAAGAGACGCGATCGCAACGGGACCAACCGCCAGACTGCGGCTACTGCCCAGCAGCGCATAGATAAAAAGCGGGATAATACCAGCGTACAGCCCCATCTGGGGCGGCAGGCCAGCCAGAAAAGCATAAGCCATACCCTGAGGCACCAGCATAATCGCTACAATTACACCCGCTAAACCATCGTTAACCAGAGTTTCCCGGCGATAGTCAGCTAACCAACCAATAATCGGAAAAACACTCCGCAGGCGGTTAGGTTTGCCTTTAGTAGCAGATGCTTGTTCTGTCGCAGATTTTTTTGCGGAAGATGTCATAGATCGATGACCTTACCGTTAAAACTTTTTGGAATATTGTTATCATAAATGATTATATGCTAATATTCCATCAAATCGAGCCAATGGCATTTAATCAAAACAGGTGCCAACGAACAGGCTGACCCGAAGCAGAGAATTCAACGGTAACAGCTCACAAGCTAATCCGCATGGGCTGGCTGCTAAAAGGAGATACGAGATGAACGCTCAAATTAAAGCTTTCTTCCATGAAGCAACCTCAACCTTCACCTATGTCGTGCACGATGGAAAGAATCCGCAGTGCGCTGTTATCGACCCGGTTCTGGATTTTGATTATAAGTCCGGCAGCACCAGCACAGAATCTGCTGATGAAGTGATCCAATGGATCAGCGACCACAAACTGACACCTCAGTGGATCCTGGAAACCCATGCCCACGCCGATCATATCAGTGGAGCCAAGCATATTCAGGCAAAACTGGGCGGAAAAATCGCCATTGGTGAGCACATCACGCTGGTTCAGGGTGTCTTCAAAAAAGTCTTCAACTACGGTGACGAGTTCGTGACAGACGGCCATCACTTTGACGATCTGATGGTAGCCGGTAGTCAGTTCAGGATCGGCGATCTGGAAGCCAAGGTGCTGCATACCCCAGGGCATACACCAGCCTGTGTCACCTACGATATTGCCGGAAAGCTGTTTGTTGGCGACACCCTGTTTATGCCAGACGTAGGTACAGCCCGCTGTGACTTCCCCGGTGGTGATGCCGAAACCCTGTATGATTCCATTCATTCCCTGCTGAGCTACCCGGAAGAGACAGAGCTCTACATGTGTCACGACTACCCTCCAGAAGGGCGTGAAGTACGCCATGTCTGTACTGTAGCCGAACAGAAAGAGAGCAATATTCATGTCGGCAAAGGCGCCAGCAAAGCGGACTTTGTTGAGATGCGCTCAACCCGTGATGCTACCCTGGAAATGCCAAACCTGATTTTGCCCTCGATCCAGATTAATATCCGTGCCGGTGAACTTCCGGATGCGGAAAATAACGGTGTATCCTATCTGAAGCTGCCACTGAATCAGTTTAAATAATTGATGAAAAGAATTGGCATACCCCGCCATAAGCCCTTTGACTAACAGACTTGTTAGCCAATCAGAAAAAAGGGCACAAAAAAACCGCTGGGATTTTGAAATCTCAGCGGTTTTTCTTTGCCATAACCAATGGTCAACTGAAGCGCCGAAGCACTTCAGAGCTCAAGGGCAACTGCTTACAGCTGGCTGCGACCTTTCTGTGCAGCGATACGCATACGCAGAGCATTCAGCTTGATAAAGCCTTCTGCATCTTTCTGATCGTAAGCACCGGCATCGTCTTCGAAGGTTACGATGTTGTCATCGTACAGGCTGTCTTCAGACTGACGACCCACAACAATCACGTTACCTTTGTACAGTTTCACACGAACCACACCGTTTACGAACTCCTGAGACTCATCGATCATGGTCTGCAGCATCTTACGCTCTGCACTCCACCAGTAACCGTTGTAGATCAGCTCAGCGTATTTCGGCATGATGCTGTCTTTCAGGTGTGCCGCTTCACGATCCAGAGTGATGGATTCGATCGCACGGTGCGCCTTCAGGATTACAGTGCCCCCAGGAGTTTCGTAGCAACCACGGGCTTTCATGCCTACGTAGCGGTTTTCTACGATGTCCACACGGCCAATACCGTTGTCACCGGCCACCTTGTTCAGGTAGGTCAGTACGGTTGCAGGGCTCATCTCTTCGCCATTGATGGCAACGATGTCACCTTTCTTGAAGGTCAGATCCAGATAAGTCGCTTCGTCCGGAGCAAGCTCAGGGCTCACAGACCAACGCCACATATCTTCTTCCGGCTCAGCCATAGGATCTTCCAGAATGCCGCCTTCGTAAGAGATGTGCAGCAGGTTAGCATCCATGGAGTAAGGCGATTTCTTCTTGTTGGTAGAGAAATCAACCGGAATGTTGTGGTCTTCACAGTACTTCATCAGCGTGTCACGGGAGGTCAGATCCCACTCACGCCATGGCGCGATCACTTTAACACCAGGTTTCAGAGCGTAGGCGCCCATTTCGAAACGAACCTGATCGTTACCTTTACCGGTAGCACCATGAGCAATCGCATCCGCACCTGTTTCGTTAGCGATCTCAACCAGACGCTTAGCGATCAGAGGACGTGCGATAGACGTACCCAGCAGGTACTCACCTTCATAGATGGTGTTAGCACGGAACATAGGGAATACGAAATCACGAACATACTCTTCACGTACGTCTTCGATGTAGATCTCTTTAACACCCAGAGCTTCAGCTTTAGCACGTGCCGGCTCTACTTCTTCACCCTGACCCAGGTCAGCAGTAAAGGTCACTACTTCGGCGTTATATTCGTCCTGTAACCAGCGCACGATTACAGAAGTATCCAGGCCACCAGAATAGGCCAGTACTACTTTTTTAATGTCTGACATTGGATGCTCCACGCTGACTAAAATGGCCAGAGACCTCTCTGACCCTATCAATTTTCTCAGTGATCAATCCGGCAGAACAACGATAAACGGCTATCACTAGGATAGCCGTTTCAGGTGCTTCGTCTGCCTGAAGAAATTCTTGCGCAATAGTATATACGAGTTGAGGAAAAGTTACGATTTGAGAAAAAGCGACACGCAAAAATTAACTTTACTCTTTAACCACTCTTTCTCTCAAACCAGAGATTTCTTTCAGCCTCTGATTACAGTCAGGCCCATGCCACCTATTGAAGCTCACCATTGAACTCACCGGTATATTCAGGTTGGGCATTCGGGTCCCCCGGAGCCAGACCTTCACGCTCAAGACGTATGGTGACACGACGGTTTTTCGCCCGGTTTGCCTTGGTGGTATTCGGAACAATCGGATAACGCTCACCGTGATAGCGTGCAGTCACCATCGACTCATCAAGCCCCACATCCAGCAGGTAGTTCAGTACGGTATCGGTACGCTGCTTGGAAAGCTTACGGTTATCACGTCGAGAGCCATAACTGTCAGAGTGGCCATCCAGGAAGACAAATTTCACAGAAGGATCAGCCTTAATATAGCGGACAATCAGACTCAGCAACTCTTTGTCTTCTGCAGTGATATCAAAACCACCACCGGGGAAATTAATGGCAGAGCGAGCAATCTGATCAAAGTTAACCGGAAGCAACTCACCACGACAGGCAATATAGTCAAAATAGGCTGGTTTAAAATTAAGCGCGCTCAGATGACCCCGAACAGGTGCATAGCGATCATCTTTTGGTGTCTGCATAAAGGTCGGATTCAGGCCACGATTCAGAGACTCGATCATCAGATGAGCCAGTGGAGAATCGATATGAACACCCTCCTCACCCTCACCAACGGTTACGTCTCCTAAATCCAGCGGCGCATCACCGGGCTTCCACTCCGGCGGCAGAGCCATCAGGTCGGCACGACCTTTGCGCAAAGGCTGTCCGAGAGGCTCAAGAAAGAATTTCAGATCCTCACCGGAACGATGAGTAAAACGGGCAGTGCCCATTTCAGGAATCGGATGTGATAATTCACAATACAATGGAGAGGGTTCCGTAGCCATCCATTCACTGTTTCCGATACTGGCACCATAATCCGCAGCCATCAGCACAGGCGATAACAAAAGGCCCGATGCTATAGCCAGCCAGTGTATTCCCCGTGATGTTTTCGCCAGTGACCGAATAAGCGGCATCAGATGCAATCTCCTTGATTTTTAAGAACTCTCATTTTGCCTTGATCGGCCTGCAAACTCAAAACTTTAGCCTATATCTGAGAGTTTGAATCAGTTACCATCTGTCAAATTATACTTTTGACCAAACTAGATTAGGGAGCAAAAGGTCTTGGATTCTTTCACATCTGAAGCAGAGCATTTTGGCGACAAACATCCGATGGCTTACCGCTTTCGCGGCTTCCTACCGGTTGTTGTTGATGTCGAAACCGCCGGTTTTAACGCCAAAACTGACGCGCTGCTGGAGATTGCAGCAGTGACCTTAATGATGGATGAAGAAGGTTACCTGCATCCCTATAATACCTATTGCTGTCATGTCGAACCCTTTGAAGGTGCCAACATCGAACAAGCCGCCCTCGATTTTACTAAGATCGACCTAGACAACCCTATCCGAAAAAGCATGGCAAAAAGTGAGCAACAGGCATTAGGTGAAATTTTCAAACCCGTTCGCAAAGCGCTAAAAGAGTTTGATTGCACCCGTGCTGTTCTGGTGGGACACAATGCCAGCTTCGATCAGGGCTTTGTTAATGCAGCCGTTGAGCGCAGTGGCATCAAACGCAACCCGTTCCACCCCTTCTCAAGCTTTGATACCGCTACCCTATCTGGTCTGGCTTATGGTCAAACAGTACTGGCAAAAGCGTGCAAAGTTGCAGGCATCAACTTTGATAACAGTCAGGCACATTCTGCACGTTATGACACAGAGAAAACCGCAGAACTGTTCTGCTCTATCGTTAATCGCTGGAAAGAGCTGGGAGGCTGGGAACTGGCCACTGAAGAACAGCATCGCCTGAGAGACTAGAAACCTCACACAGCGTGCATTCTCCAGCCCCATTTTAGCGTTGTGACTCACAGCTGATTTCGCCACAAACGTGGCGAACCGCCAGCAACGCTATAAACTCAAATTAACAGCGATATGTATTATTGAATCCTCCTCAGACTAGCCGATTCATTCGAATCAGATCCAACCTCTGATCGCCAAACGCCAATGCTCTCGGCTCACGTCCATTCTCCTTAAACCCAATCTGCTGATAAAGCTTGATGGCAGGTAGTGCGCTCTCGCTCACCTCAAGCGCCAGAGATTCCAGCAAAGCATTCTGCTCCGCCTGCTCTACGAGATATCCGATTAAAGCCAAACCCACATGCTGACCCCGATATTCAGGTAAAACACACAAGCTGGTAACAATACCGCGGTGATGCCGCACAGGGCCCGACAGAGATTCAAGGCCGATTACCCCCACCAGATAGTCGCCACAAAAACCACCCCAGAGTGCCGAGTTTTCCGCCCGGTGGAAACGATCCAACAAGGTTCGGATCTGTAGAGGCGACATCGCCTTTTCTTCCTCTAACAACACACTAAAGCTTGTAGGATCACTCTCGATACAACGTACCCGGAGATAATGAAAAACATCAGCATCTTTCGATGTCAGCTGACGAATAACAAGAGGGTGTTGTCGCGTCTCATCACCAACATCCGCTTGCCGATGTTGCGTGTTACCAGTGATCACGGATAAGGCTTTCATAGCAGGACTCACTTTTTATTATTGTTTACCCTGTTCATTCTAGGGCAACGTGACCCTAAAGAGCGATTCACCGTTTTGAGCCGTATCAGGGTTTAGGCCATGGTAGCTGTTCAGGCTCAGACCAAAGCAATTTCAGAGCAGAGAAGGTTTCAGAAAGATAATGCTCCCCCAGTGAGGGCCAGACACGATAATGTCGCGGTGTACCATGCCAGCTAAAGCTCAGGCCGTAGGCATGAAGATAGGTACGCTGCTCCTGAGATGCGGTACGGGCATCGTCATAAAGCACATCACCGCAAATTGGAGCGCCTATGCTTTTCAGAGCAACCCGTAACTGATGCGTTTTCCCGGTACCGGGCTTTAGCAGAAACGCCCTGAACCCGGCTTGCAGTGGCTTAGAGAAAAACTGAGTAACCGCCGGATTTGTTTTCCCCCCGGTGAGCTTCCAGCTTCCCCGCCGTGAGCGTTCCATATCGCCGACAACCCAGCCCTGTTTCTTTTTTGGTTTTTTGGCAGAAACCGCCAGATAAAATTTCTCTACCGTGCGGGCTTTAAACAGCGCCGCCAGCTGAGCACAAACCTCAGAATTCTTAGCTAACACCATCAGTCCGGAAGTCACCTTATCCAAGCGGTGAACCAGATAGAGCTTTTCCAGGCCCAGAACCTGAGATACTTTTTCCGTGATGCCAGCGTCATCACCATCCCGATGAACATCAACTCCCGGCGCCTTATCGATAACCACATAGTCATCGTTTTCCTCGATGACGATAAATCCAAAAGGCTCATAGGTAAGTGGTGTCAGTTTACTCAAATGGCATCTCCGTCAGACGGCTCATCAAAATACCCCGTAGAATAAACCTTCCTGTTCAGGTATTTCGCTTGAACCGAAGGGATAAAACTTAAGATAATTAATCAATTACAGTCAGGCTTGAAATTGAAATTCAAGCTCTATTTTCTCAGAATCGGTGAGTCCATGTCTCTTAAAATCCAGTTAAAATCGCCTTTGAAAACAACAGCGCTGTGTTTTGCCAGCCTGCTACCCTTAATGCTGATAGCCGCAAATGCACAGGCCAGCTGCTCACTCAAGCAGTCAGCCTGCGAAGCCAGCTGTAAAGTGCGCTATCTGGATGATGTTCTCGGAAAAATGGGTTGCATGACCAAGTGCGCTGCAGAACGCGCTGCCTGCTCAACCAAAGAAGGAGCCTCTGAAGCTATTGAAAAAGGAAAAGATCTGGTTAACGACTAAGCGGTTCAACACATCATTGACGATATCCTGCTACAGCGTTGAGGTTACTGACTTTGCCCTTACTTATGAAGGGTATATCTGATTCAGCGCAAGCAAACTGTTTGATATTCCTAAAGAAATCTGGCCGCTTTGGGTGTTATTCGTTAATCTCTTTTCGGCTTGTATTGAAGCGTGGTCTATCTTTATTTAATAACAGTCTTACAAAACACCACCTCTGCTGGCAGCAGGAGATTCCTATGGGGCAATTCAGAAAACCACTGTACATGGCCGCTGGCTTTTTAGCCCTGCTACTTGGCGCTATTGGTGTTGTGCTGCCCCTGCTGCCCACAACGCCCTTTGTTATTCTTGCTGCCTTTTTCTTCTCCAAAGGTTCGGTAAAAGTTCACCGCTGGTTACTCAGACAAAAAACGTTTGGCCCTATGATTCAGGCATGGGAGGCCGATCGCGTGATCCCCTTTAAAGCCAAACTTCTGTCAACCACCATGATGTTAGTTATGGTGAGCTACCCACTGATTTTCCGCCCTTTTGCCCTTTGGCTTAAGGTACTGGTGGTGTTCACCATTTTTTATGGCATGTGGTATGTCTGGCGTCATCGCTCAGAGCCTCTGGACGTAGCTATCGAGCGCAGCTGGGAAGAGCTTTCGGATAGCGGCCCTGCCGTAGTCAAAACCGTTAAAGATCAGCATACCGCTCATGCAGAGCATGAGAAAACAGGTCTGCAATTGAAGCCAAACTTTTTTCCGGGCAGAAAAAAGCCGGTCCCCTTAGGCTGGGAACCGGCTCGTGTGGTGATGATTCAGGCTACGGACAGTACCGCCTGAACACCTGAAAAATTACAGTTTAAAACGTCTCACCTGATTATGCAGACTCTCGGCCAAGGCGTTCAGCTCGGTCGCTCGTGCACGGGATTGGGCGGACTCTTCCGAAAGCTGACCCGCAATATCCCGAATACGCAACGTATTATCTGAAATACTATGATTCACCTGAGTTTGCTCTTCAGTTGCCGCCGCTGTCTGGGTAGACATATCACTGATTCCTGTGATGGCATCGGTAATACTCAGTAGTTTCTCGTATGCGTTATTCGCTTCTTCAACACTATCTTCCGCCTGCTGACGGCTCGAGGTCATCAGTTTAACGGCCTCATCTGACGCCTTCTGCAGGCTGTCGATCATCTGCTGAATCTCTTCTGTAGACTGATGAGTACGCTGGGAAAGTACGCGAACCTCATCAGCAACAACCGCAAAACCACGCCCCTGTTCACCGGCACGGGCCGCCTCAATAGCGGCGTTCAGCGCCAACAAATTGGTCTGTTCAGCAATCCCCTGAATAGCGGACAGGATCGAGTTAATTTCCTGAGAATGCTCACTCAGGCGGTCAATCACACCCGCTGCATCCTGAATTTGCCCTGCAAGACCACTGATCGCTTCACGGGTATTAGACACCACCAGCTGACCATCGCGACTGTTATCGGCACATTCCTGAGCCGCTGCCGCTGTATTCTCAGCATTACTGGAAATCTCCTGAGTTGCCGTTGCCATCTCTTCAACAGCCGCCGCAACCATGGACACCTCAGACATCTGACTCTGCACATCATCACTGGTGCGTTCTGCGACCAGAGCACTTTCCTCCGCTGTGTGACGCAGATCTTTAGACAAAATAGAGATATCCCGAATGATTTTATGCATGGAATCAACAAAGTGATTAAAGTGGCCAGCCAGTGCGCCAATTTCATCTTTGCTTTCAACCGTCAGCCGCTTAGTCAGGTCGCCTTCACCTTCAGCAATCTCTTCCAGGGCGACACCGATCGCATTCAGGGGCTTCATCACCCGCCCAACGATCCACATACTGATCACACCAGCCGCAATAATCAGTATCAGAGAAACCAGACTGTTCGCCATCAATAAGCGTGATAAAGGAGCCATAACATGACCGGTTTCCAAAGCGATGCCCACGTAGAAACGCGAATCCCCGACACGTTTGAATCGTATCATGTGATTACGACCGGCAAGCGGCAGACTCTCCATCTCACCACTTCCGGCAAGACGCTCTACCAGACTCTGGGTAAGCTCAGAACCGACATCACTCAAAGGTTTCATACGAAACGACTCATTCGGGTGGGCAATCACAGTACCACTCTCATCCACCAGCATGACAAACCCATGCTCCCCCATATCAATTGACTCAACCGTATGCAAAACCTCATCAAGACTGAGATCGGCACCAACAACACCCTGGAACTGACCGTTAACGGTAGCAGGTGTCGCCACTGAAATAATCAGTCTGCCAGAGCTGGCATCAATATATGGGGCTGTAAAAACCGTTTTACCCGCACTTTTAGCTGCCTTGTACCAAGGACGAACAGTAGGATCAAAGCCCTTATCATCAAGAATTTTCTGAATTTCAGGATCAGAAAAAACCGCTCGTCCTTTGTCCGAACCATAGTAAAAGACGTCATAACTACCTGATTTCTCTGCTTGTTTCAGGAAAGGCAAAATAACCTTCTGATCGGCAGAGTGAGTTGCAAAAGCCTCAGCCACGGTGGCCTTATGCTTCATCCAACCCTGAATAGAAATACTGGCATCATTAACTACCCTAAATGTATCCCTACCGACTGACTTAAGCAGTTCCTTTTTTAAATCTGTGTAGCTGATAAACGTCAGTATCAACGTAATTAAAAGCACTGGCAGCAGCACAACTGCAAGTACCTTATTCTTCAGCATCATGGGGGTGGGTCCTCCGGAAGGATATTCTTCTCATTATTAAAATCTGGCAGAGACAGCCAAACTGTATTGAATAGTTTTTTTCTTACACCTGAAAGCAATACACTTACACCTAAAGTCTAAACCAAAAAAGATTCCAGACATAGATCAAATCACCACATTAAATGTAAAAAAAAGTTACAAAAAACAGCAGAAAACAATAAAAAAATAAAAAACACCAACAATAACTAAAATTAAAGTCGAAAAACCCAAAAAAACACTAAAGAAAACTTATTCTCAGCGAATAAAATACAGATTTAGCTGACACTCAGAAAATGGATAGGCGTTTTATTCAGAACTAAAGTAAACGACAGGTCCCGTCAGAATGTATTCAGGGCTTCGATTCTTCTTTGGTTAGTCGATAGGTTTTCTCATTACAGATGAGGCTCAGAAACTCAACTGTTGCACTGCAACCGTCACTCGAAGGTTCAAGCGCTATTTAACATTCTGTGAATCCGGGCTTTAAAGATGCTCCGCGTTCCGGACAGCCGACCAAGATAACTCCTGAAGTCCGTATACGGGTTATTGATATGACAGTGAATTCAGTGACGAAAGAAGCGCTCCGCCAGAGTGTCCGTTTGATTGTGAAATATGCAGGTACAACCCACTGACGGGAGAAACATCCAAGGTTTGTGATGCACTTTATCCCGACCAGTGCATCCTGGCTCAATGCAGTCGAAGGTTGGTTTGCACAGCTGGAAAGCAGCGCGCTACATCGTAAGAGGCAGCTTTAATAGTGTGGAAGCCCCGCCCAAAGAGATCAAACCGTTTATAAAGGCTCACAACAAAGAGATCAGCAAGCCTTTTATCTGGAAGTAGTCAGCAGAATAGATACGAACGGTGGTTGCAAAAAGGTAGTGTTCAAAATTCTGTGTCACCCCTATAGTTTACCCTCTACAGGGAG
>NZ_CEYNZH010000034.1:0-35630 GCF_982874595.1 Oceanospirillum sp.
CAGCACAACGTTAAACTCCTGACCCTGTGCGGCGGTATGCCGATCGGCCCGCAGATCGGTTCTCTGGCTCACGGTACGCATATTGTGGTGGGTACGCCGGGTCGTATTCAGGATCATCTGCGTAAAGGCACGCTGGATCTGGGGCGGGTTAATACTGTTGTATTGGATGAAGCCGACCGCATGCTGGATATGGGCTTTGCCGAGTCGATGGAAGCGATTCTGGAAGAGACGCCGTCGAATCGTCAGACCCTGCTGTTTTCTGCCACGTATCCGGATACCATCGCCCAGATCAGCAGCCGCTATCAGAACAAACCTGCGATGGTTGAAGTGGTTGAGTCCGCACAGGCTCCGGTGAATATCAGCCAGAAGTTCTACTCGGTAGAGCGCGCGTCTGAGAAAGAAGATCTGCTGCTGCAGGTGCTGGGGCACTACCAGCCGGAACATGCGGTGATCTTCTGCAACACCAAACAGACCTGTTCGGATCTGGCCCGGGCCCTGAAAGAGCAGGGCTACTACGCCCAGGCACTGCACGGCGATATGGATCAGCGCGAGCGGGATCAGGTACTGGTGAAATTCTCTAACCGAAGCACTCACTTACTGCTGGCTACCGATGTTGCTGCTCGTGGTCTGGATATCGACGACCTGCCGATGGTGATCAACTACGACCTGACGCGGGACTCTGAAGTGCACGTTCACCGTATTGGCCGAACCGGCCGTGCGGGTAAATCTGGTCTCGCGATCAGCCTGTACACCCAGAAAGAGAGCTACAAACTGGCGGATATTGCCGACCAGATGCAGACCGAGATTGAGCCATCCAGCAGCGAAGAGCTGTTCGACGGTGATATGAGCGGCCACCGCGAACCGACTATGGTGACCCTGTCTATCGACGGCGGCAAAAAGAACAAGGTTCGCCCCGGCGACCTGCTGGGTGCCCTCACCAATGAAGGCGGCATCACAGGTGCTCAGGTGGGTAAGATCAATATCTTCGACTTTACCGCTTATGTCGCGGTGGAACGCAGCGTGGGTAAAAAAGCCCTTAACCACCTGATGAACAGCCGGATTAAAGGCCGTAAGTTTAAAGTACGTCGGGTGTAGCTTTTAATTGATAAAAGGATTTTTATATGATGAAGAATAATCTAACTATCGCTCACCTTGTTGCAGAAGCAGGGGTCTTTTCCCAGATGGTAAGTGATCACAAAGAACCATCTATTTATGGTATTAATGATGGTAAAAAAATTGGTACTTATATTGAACACAGGTTTTCCAAGTACCTAATGGAAAGATATCATTTTGAACTGGGGAACTCTGCATCAGGTATTGACCTTCCTGGTATCAATGTCGATATTAAAGTTACTAGCTCAAGGCAGCCGCAGTCTTCATGTCCTTTTAGGTCTGTAGAGCAAAAAGTTTATGGGCTTGGTTACCATCTGATTGTGTTTGTTTATGAGAAGTTTGACTATCATGATAGTCAAACTTCTTCGCTAAATATTGTAGATTCAGTTTTTGTTGATATGAGGCGGACGGGTGATTATCAAACAACTTTTGGTTTGCGAGATATAATGAATAGGAATGGCAACCTCGATGATATTTTGGCCTTTATTGATGAACGTCGTTTGCCTCTTGATGAAATTGCAGCTATTCAGTTGGCTGAAAGAATAATGAAAGAACCTCCTGAGATAGGTTATTTGACTATTTCTAACGCGTTGCAATGGCGGCTGCAATATTCAAGAGTCATTCAAATGGCAGGTTCTGTTGGCGGTCTGTCAAAGATTATTTGAGATTTGAGATTTGAGATTTTTATGAGAACTGTAGAACTATTTTCTGGTATTGGTGGTTTTCGTATCGCATGTGATCGTTTAGGCATAGAAACTGTTTGGGCCAATGATATTGATGATAAAGCTTCCATTGTCTATAAAAATAAATTTGCAAATAATGTGCATGTCAAAGGTGATCTCTCTGACTTCATTGATGATGTACCAGAACATGACCTGTTAACCGCAGGCTTTCCGTGTCAGCCATTCTCTAGTGCAGGAAAGAAACTTGGTGTGTCTGATGTTCGCGGTACCCTCTTTGAGAAAATAGTTTATATTTTAGAAAAAAAACAGCCTAGTTTTTTTGTTTTAGAAAATGTCAAACGATTGCTGTCAATGGATAAAGGTAAGCATTTTGCAACTATTATCAGCGCGCTTTCTAGTAAAGGATATCTTGTTGAATGGAGGTTACTGAATGCTTCAAATTTTGGACTCCCTCAAAATCGGGAGAGAGTTATAATAACAGGTAGAAAGTCTAAAAATATAAACTCCTATTTGTGTTTGGATAAGGATTTTTCTCAGGTTAAAGATAAGGATCTTGAAATAATAAAAGATGTTAGTAGCTGGTGTTTAATAAATGAGCATGGTAAAAAGTTTTTTAGCTGGGGGTTGGCTGTTGGAGGGCTTTTTTGTCAAGCTGATTTGAAAGAGTTTTCTGAAGCCCGTCCTAGAGTATTATTGTCAGATGTTCTTGAAAAAAATCCAGATGATGTTTTTTTCTTTAATGAAGATTCGGAAGAGCGTGTTAGAAATAGTGTTAAGGTTGATCGTTATTATAATGGGGTTCAGATTCTATATAATCAGAAGGGTGGGGCTAGAATGGGTTATTCGATATTTGGTGTCTCAGGTTTGGCCCCAACGCTTACCTGTACAACTAGCCGGCATTATGAGAGATATAAAATAGGTAATGATTATAGACGGCTTACTAATATTGAGTATGCTAGAATTCAGGGATTTCCAGATGATCACTGTGATCTAGTTTCTCGATACTCACAGTACTCGCTTTATGGTAATGCGGTTCCTCCTAATATGGTTGAGTGGGTGATTGATAGGTTACTAAATAACAAGAGAACAGAAATAATGGCTCCCATACAAGGTAGTTTTATTTGATTTTTACGGGAAAAACCAGGACACCCATAATTTAATCCCGCCAAAATCAGTCCGCTGATCTACGCTGAAAGCACTGGTGAAATTATGGTGGATCACCCCATGCCCCGTGCCTGCTATGAGCAGATCCCCGCCCCTTATACCTTGTGTCCGCCGTGATATTGACGTTAGCCCACCGGAAACTGCTGTTTCTGGTGGAGTACCCGCATTATTCTGATGATATCGTCATCTACCCAATAAGATACGATCATTGAAACTTCTGGAATGATTAGTAACCGACCCGCGACCCCATCGCGCTTTACCCCCATTAGAGGCTGCGCTAGCTTTAATTCGATTAGAGAGTCGGTTTTCTCCGCTGCTTCGGGGTTGAAGTCATAAAGAAACTCGAAGATCTTTTCGCGATCATTCAGGGATTCCTCTTCCCAATAGATCATTGTCTCCTCCGGTTACGGATTCTGGCCTTGCGAACTTCCATCTCTGATTTGGCGGTTTCATGCTCGATAAAGTTACTGTCACCAGCATCAAACTTTTCAAATGCCAGATTCACCTGTTCAGTTAACCAGCGATCATGATTTAACGCTTTTCTTTGTTGTTCAGCCAGTTGCTGGGTAAGTTCCCTGCAGGCATCACTCAACGTTCTGCCTTGGCTTTCAGCCATCTGTTGTGCGAGGTGTTTGGTTTCTTCATCAACACGAAATTGAATTCTGGTGTCCATGATAGGTGCCTTTAAAAAACTGTGTGCACAAATGTTAGCACTGGATTGCATGGCTAACAAATTAAAAGCGGTTAGCCGTTAAGCGTTAGGGGCTAAGGAATTCAATGCTACAATGCGCGACTTTCATTTTCCTGTCGGTGTTTGGTTATGAGTTTTGCCTCCCTTAGTTTGCATTCAGATTTACTCGCGGTTTTAGAACCTCTCAATTATCAGACCCCGACACCGATTCAGCGGGAAGCGATTCCTGACGTTCTGGCGGGTCACGATGTGCTGGCCGGTGCGCAAACCGGCACCGGTAAAACAGCGGCCTTTGCCTTGCCGATGACCCACCGTTACCTGACCCAACATGCCCAGAACGACAAAAAAGTAATCCGCACGCAGGTACTGGCGCCAACCCGCGAGCTGGCGCAGCAGGTTCACCAGGACGAAACGGGACACCCATAATTTAATCCCGCCAAAATCAGCCCGCTGATCTACGCTTAAGGCACTGGTGAAATTATGGTGTATCACTCCATGACTCGTGCCCGCTATAAGCAGATCCGCGCCGCTTATACCTCGTGTCCGCCGTGATTATCTCGCTGGAAACTGCTGTTTCTGGTGGAGTCCCCGCATAGTTCTGATGGCATCGTCATAAGCCCGATAAGACATTATCACCGTTTATCTCTGCCTCGGATTCTGGCCTTGTGTATTTCTATTAGTGATTTCGCATACTTCGTGCTCTACAAAGATGCTATTCTCTGCCTCTAACTTCTCATAGGACTGATTAATTTACTTGGCTGTCTGCTGAACGCGGTTTTTGGTTTCTTCATTAACACGAGGTTAAATTTTGGTGCCAGTGACGAGGCCCTTCAAAAGTTTTGTACAGATGTTAGTACTTGCTTAGTATGGCTAACAGATTAAAAGCGGTTAGGCGCTAAGCAATAAGTGCTAAAGCAATGTAGACCACCCAGTTAATATTTAACAATGCCAAGCACGTTGCCCGCAAAAAGTGGGGCGGCCCTCGTTACGCTCGGTATGTGCTGGCAATATTCAGACTTTTAAAGCAACGCTTTACCCAGGCGATCGCAGGCAACTTTCAGTTCCTCCTCGCCATACCAGGCGAAACAAAGCCGCATGCTGTTACTGAACTGGTCGTGCGCGGAGCAAAGACTGCCCGGCAGGTAATTTACGCCCGCTTTTTGTGCCGACTCTCTCAGGGCGGTTAGATCTCTGCCATCCTTAAAGCTGACCCACAGAAAGTAGCCGCCTTCTGGCTGTTGAATCTGTATCGTATCGCCAAATACCGAGATCAAACCCTGATAAAGTGCTTCTGCCCGAGCCTGATAGGTCTGGCGCAGATAGGCTAGGTTTTGCTGGAAGTCGCCACTGGCCAGTAGGTTGCCCACAAGGGCGGACGTCAGGGGTGCCAGTCCGCCGCCGCTTTGTAACAGGGCGGAGCTTCTCAGCTGATCGAACAATTCACCATTGCCCTGAATCCAACCCAATCTCAGCCCCGGTGCCAGAATCTTAGAAAAAGACCCGATGGAGATTACGGGCGCGCTTTTGTCGTTGCTGGTTAAAGAATCCGTTGCATAGCAAGCTAAAGGAGCCGGTGGCTTATCGGCAAAATAGAGTGACTGATACACCTCGTCAGCGATCAGTGGGCAGTTATGTTGCTTCGCCAGCTGAACCAGTTCCTGCCGACGCTGGTGAGTCTGGGTGATGCCGGTGGGGTTATGAAACACGGGAATCGTGTAGGTAAAGGCCGGTCGATGTTCTTTGATCGCTTGTTCCAGTGCCGCCAGCTCAATACCTTCATCATCCATCGGCAGGGCGACCACCTCAAAACCCCGGGCTTTAAACAGCTTAAGGGCGATAAAGTAACTGGGGTCTTCTACCAGAACTGTTGGGTTGGCGTCAGAGTTTGAAATCAGCTGTGAGCAGATCATATCCAGCGCGTTGGATGAGCCGTTAGTCACCAGTAACTCATCGGCGCTGATCGTCTGGGCGTAATCCTCTGTCAGCCAGTTTGCGAGTTGCTGCCTGAAACTTGCAGCGCCTGCCTGTTCACCGTAGGTGAGGTTTTCTGTTTTAACGGCCAGGGGACGTAGCAGATCGACAGGCAGTAGATCCGGCTCCGGATGGCCAACAGCCAGATCAATCAGATGAGTAGGGCGTGTAACCTGAACAGACATTACAAACTCGCTTGGTATAACGGGTGTATGGTGAACTGATGAAACAGATTTCAATCTATCTTATTGATTTCTAAACAGCAAACTCAGATCTTTGATAGGATACGGGCTTTTAGAGTTTATACGTTATTTTGCCGGGGTCTTTGTCGGCAAATGTGTCTGTCGCAATTGATGATGAAACAACAGAAATAGGGATGGTCTGTGGCTATGAAGAAAGTTAAAGCGTTATGGGATTCAGCGGTTAAAGGTAAACGGGACATCGGTTCGCGGCCCGCTTTGATGACGCCCGAAGGTGTCATCTCGGTGTTTTACTACGGCTTTGGTAATAGCGGTACGCTGTTCCGGTTGCACGATCTTGATACTGGTGAGGTGAAGTGGCAGCAGGACCTTTCTGGAACCGCGAATCGCTTTACAATGCATGGCACGTCTCACTTCTATTTCCCGATGATGCAGGGAAGCGGGCATTACTATTCATTAGATGGCAGCCTTCAGGCCGAGTATCGAGTCGGCAAGGCTAATATCTGGGCAATGTTGCCTTGCACCGGCAATGACAATAAGGGTGGTGCTGATGATGTTATTGTTAATGAGATTCATGGTGGCGCGTCCGGTGTCGAGCGTATTCGGGTGACCGATGGGCAATCTCAGTGGCGAGCAGAGCTGGGCGAGGTGGTTAAAGCCCCTGTTAACGCGGATGGTGTCTATTATTGCGCCACCGCAGGCCGAATTGGGGATAAATTTGATTTTGACGCGCCATACCAGTTTTTGGTTTATGCGCTGGATGAAGTTACCGGGAGTCTGCTCTGGCAGCAGGAGATTGATTACTATCCGTTAAGTTCTGCCGTATACGGTAATCAGCTTATTGTCGGTTCAAGAAAGGCGCTTGTTGTTCTGGATCATGCAACAGGGGAGGTGCTGCAGACACTTGATCTGTCCCATGATAGTGCCGGTATTTACCAGATGGTCGTCGCGGATGGCCGACTGTTTGCCCTGTCAGAGGCTGGTTATTTGTCCGTTTTTAATCTGGATAATTTAACGCTTATCGCATCAGAACCGCTGATTGATGGTAAGGGTAACATGGCTGTTCAGGGGGATTTTATCTATCTGCAGAACCCCAACGGTAATGTCTTTGAGTATGATATTGATACGTTAACGCCTCAACGTGAATTTTTTGTCCGTAAAGCAAAAGAGGCGTCTCCCTCAATGACCCTGACGGATCACTATCTGTTTGTGAACAGTAAAAGCACGTTTTACTGTTTCCAACTTTGAACAGTGGTAGAGGGCGTTAAAGCGTTATATTTGACTTGGGGCAGCTTATTTAAGCTGCCTTTTTTTCGCTCGTTTACGCCTTAAAAACACTGGGATAGACTCATTTCCAGCCATGTCTGTAACAACCAAAAATGCGAATAAGCGTCAGGAGGATGCGATGACACCCATTGAAAGGACAGGTGCTCGGTTGGTGATGTTTCTCCATACCCCGGATGGTAGCGAAGGCAAGCCTGATATCATGCTGAAAGTCGGCAAAACGATTGCTGCGGAAGCGGCGAAGAGTTGGCATAAAGCCCGCTTTGCTAAGCTTGATCGTGATCTTGCGCATTATGTTGAAGCTTTTGAAGCCAGTACCCGTGATATTGATGCCTTTTTACACGGCACACCGCTTCGCGCCAGCGAGCATCTTCGGGAAGAGCTGGATGAACTGGCTCCCATCGCTACCCGTTGCATCAAAAAGCTCAAGCAGGATCTGCTCTATATCCCCTGCTGCATGTCTCCCGATATTACCTGTTAAGTTCTTTCTTTCTCTGCCGTCCCCCGAAAAGTCCCACGAATCTGTCGTGGGTTTTTTCTTACAGAAGGGGCAACAATCAGGCTACCGGAGTCTGACAGGTTTTCAGGGAGAGGTTTATTCGCTTTAATAGCTGACTGAGTTCAATAGGATTGAGTGTCTGGAGAAGAAACAGTGATTATCAGGACGATGACCCAGAGGGATCTGAAAACGGTCAGCGCGGTGTGTTTGCGTTCATTTAAGTATTCCGTTGCGGATACCTTATCGCCTAAAGGGGCAAAAACCTTCGCCAGTGTTGTGACGCCAGAATCCTTTTCGGAGCGCATGCAAAAAGACAACCTTATGTTTGTGGCTGAAGATGGCGGTAAGCCTATTGGTGTTATCGAACTCAAAGAAGGTCGGCATATTGCCGTGTTTTTTATTGAACCTGCTTATCAGAAGCAAGGTGTTGGGAAGCAACTTCTCAGCGAAGCCTTTGCCCACGCCCGTCAAGAGCAGATTACCGTGAATGCTTCACTGACCTCTGTACCTGCTTATCAGACGTTTGGTTTTGAACTGAACGGAGAGATTTCTGAGTCCGGTGGTTTGGTTTATCAGCCAATGCTTTTATCTTTATAGTCGGTATCCCCGAGCTAATGCTAAACCTAGCGGACCGGCTTTGGGCCTATGCTTTTAGGCTCAAAGCCCGGGGGCCACGGTAGTTCAATGTTATATAAATCCCGAGAGCAAGCCTTAGTGCTAAAGCCAAATAGCGACATGATTTTTCGTGCGTTGGATGGTGAAAAACCTTGCCACTGCACCCAATAACCTGCCAGATATTTAAAGAGTTTTCGGATATGGAACTGTTCGATAAAAGCAGGCCAAGCCACAATACGGTGATGAGATGGAATACCACTGATCTGGCTCAACTGCTGATATTGTTTCAGCCACTCCTCTAGTCGGTCCAGCATCTCATAACGGTTGACTTTAAAGCGTTTAAACAAAGGCGATGTCATTAGAAACTCATGACAACACAATAGCTGATAACAGTAATGAAACCAGTCCTCAATTTGTTGTGCAGGACAGGAGTTACTCGAGTCAGCATTAGATTCTAAGAAAAGTTGTTGTAGTTGGTGTAAATCGTTTTGAAAGTCCACAAGTGCACTAAATTGATCCACTGCAGACTGATATTTTCCCCACTCTGACGTTTTGGTTTTTGGAGGTGGGAGCTCTTTAAATACTTGTTGCAGTTTGATTTTAAGTACTTGGTCCGAAAGTGCCGAAGGGGCTTCCATTAAACAGTTCCTTTGTTTGGTCAGATTCTACAGACAACATTTCCAAATGCTGTAACTTCGACTGTATTTTTACATGAATTTTAGATTGTAACAAATCGTATCTGAGTGTAATCGAAAATATGTTGATGGAATAACAGTGCCTTGTTTTCGCGTATCGCCAACTGTTGATGTCTGGTGATTTATAATTTTGGGAGGTGTTATACACGGATGTGAAATTTTAATTTAGCCTGTGTTTTATAAAAAAATGTTATTTTTCAATTGGTTATGTTTTTTAGGGCAGGGGGTTGCTTAGTGTTTTCATAGCTATTTGTCACCCCTGCTTGATAAAACGTAAGAATATTCTGGTTACAATTTTTAATAATTGGTTAAAAATAATGTTGATTTGAATCAATATTTTAACAAAAAAAAGAAAATTCCCCCTGAAAACACGAATCCTGTGGGTAGCGGTCTTGAGTGATTCGATGTGCAACCTTTACTCTCTCGATGCACTGTTTAGCTCTTAATAGGGATGAGCAGTTGTTAATAAATAATTTGATGACACATTGGATCAAAAAGGAAATTTGAAGTGAAAAAGATGATGAATCGTGGAAGTTTGGCAGCGCTAGCAGGTCTGATGGTGCTGAGCCCTTTAGCTTCAGCTAATACGGATACTCTGTCCATTGAGGCTAATATACTTTCTCCTTTAACCCTGACTAAATCAGCAGACATGTCGTTTGGTGACATTATTCCCGATGACGCTGCATCTTCAACGGTCACTTTAGCTGCTGACGGTAGCATCAGCGTTGCTGGCGGAGCGACAACTCCAGGTGGCAATCACGGTGTAGGTAAATTTGTACTGGTTGGTGCGAATGCCACTCCAGTTACCGTTACTCACGACACCTCTCTGGTTCTTACCCGTGCCGGAGGGTCTGAAACAATGACCGTCGATAACTTCACCTATCAAGCTAATGTGGGCACCCTGAGTGGTGTGCCGACTTCAGGCAATGTTGTAGTGAACCTTGATGCAACCGGTAATGCTGAAATTGATATGGGGGCTGATCTAGAAGTCGGTATCGATCAGGCAGCAGGTACGTACGAAGCAACTATGACTCTTACTGCAGCGTATTAATATAAGCATTGTTAGTAACTCGGTGTTGTGAGAAGTCCGGCCCTTCGCCGGACTTCTTTGTTACAGAGCACTTTTTAATGAATGCTGATGGTATTGAATCGTTAAAGTGCTCCGTTTGGTTTTGGAAAATACCCATGCATATATTTAACTCAAAAATGTTATCTGCAACGCAGGAGCGGTTGCGTATTGTTGTGTCCCCGTATCGATTTTTAACGGGGCTAATTTTAATAGTCGTCTTCGCACTGACTTCGAACCCTTCTTGGGCAAGAGTCGATGTTGTTCCTAAGCGCCTTATTTTTGAGCCCGGCCAACGCGCTGCGATGGTTACTCTAATCAACCGTTCAAATGAAAGCTATACCTATCGCATGGGGTGGGAAGACTTGGTATACAGTGCCCAAGGTGCTAAGCGGGTTGATGATGGTGCTGAGCGCGTTACACCAAAGGCATCTGATTTTATTCGCTTTGCGCCTCGTCAAGTAGTGTTGCGCCCGGGTGAAAGTCAGTCTATTCGGGTGCTATTGCGCCGTCCTGCTGATTTGGCTGCGGGGGAGTACCGCTCCCATTTTCGTTTTCAGCGCCAAGGGCAGATTATTACTCAAAAAGCATCCGGTCCGGATGGCGTTGCCATTAATATTCGTGTAGCTATGGGGATATCAATTCCTATTATTGTTCGCCAGGGGGGGGGAGAACCGGATGTAGCAATCGTTGAGGCATTAATTCAAGAAAAAGATTCCTTTCATCCTCCTCGTTTACAGCTGACTCTTAAGCGTAATGGTGACTACAGTAGTTATGCCAATATAGAGCTTTGGGAGGATAGCTCCGGTGAGCCTCGTCTTTTGGCACAGGGTTATGAACGGCCATTGCTGACGGATATGAAGGAGTATGTATTTACTCTACCTTTGAGTGAAGCACCTAAGGGAAAGGATTTACGTCTGAAAGTCAGTTATACGCTTCGTAATGGTGGCCCACGTTCACTGGAAGAAATCATTCACCCTTAATCAGTACGAAAGTTTAGAGTAGGCGGCAGGTAAGGGAATACTGATGCGGCTAAAAGGGTTATCGCAGTTACTTCCGTACTGTCTGGCTGTTTGCATTCTGCTTTTCTTGAGGCCTGAGCGTTTATTGGCTCAATCAGGTTTTTTTGATGCTGAACCTGAGTTGCAGTTAGTTGATATCTATCTGGAGCGTTGGTTGCTTAAATCAGCGGTTCCGGCGTATATCCAAGGCGAACAGCTTTATTTGCCGGTTAAAGAATTAGCGGATTCCTTGGGGTTGGCTACAGAGCTTGACCTGTCATCAGCTTACTTCAGCACTCCAGGGTTGACAGGACATACTGGCTTTAGCTTGAGGTCGAAGCCAGATCAACAACTGATCTATCAACGAGGGAGTCAGGTTCAGTTTTGGCCTTCTGAAAGTTGGCTGGCGGACATGCTGGACTTTGATCACGACTTATTTTTGCATAAACGCTATATTGAGCAACTTTGGCCACTTTCATTGCATTTTGATCCTCGAAATTTGCGACTAGAGCTGGCAACTCAAGCTCACTTTCCTTCCCTAGAAGCTCGTTTGCGCAAATTGAAGCGCGAAGCACTTCTGGCTCGTGCAGATCGGACTGACCTGATAGAAAGTAAAGTCCCCGGGCTGGCTTATGCCTCTTTTTCGCGCCCTTTAATTTACTGGTCTTACTTTAATAATGTCTCAACCGGTGCGGAACGGGCATACCTGAATATGCGGCATGATTTGGCAGGTTTGGGACACGAATGGCAATTATTGGCCGAAAAAGAGCCCGATAAATCATCTCAAGATCACTTTAAGATCGAAACCGTACACTGGAAGGCTAACTATATGGCAGCCGAGGACGGCTCTCCTCGGTCTTTGCCCGGTGGTATTCAGTATATGGAGATAGGTGATGTTCGTCAGCAAGGTGTATTTGCAGCGGGGCCATCCTTGGAAGGGCGAGGGTTGAATCTTTCGGGGTTTCCTCCTGCTAGTCATAGCCTATTTGATCTTCATCAGTTGGTTGGGCAGGCTCCGCCAGGATGGGAAGCTGACCTCTATCTGAATCATCAGCTCCAGGATTACCAGGTTGTCAATGACCAAGGACAATACTCATTTGATCTGCTTTTGAAGCAGGGAAATAACCAGGCTAATGTCTATCTTTATGGCCCTTTCGGTGAGACGCGAGTTGATCGCTATACCTTTAGATTAGGAGATGAGTTTTTACCTCAAGGCCGCTTTGCTGCGGCTTATAAAATAATAGAACCGGATGTCTCAGTATTTAATGCTGATGAGGATCGTGCGAAGCGTAAACTTATTAGCCCTTTGTATCAGCATCACCTGACAATGGCCTATGGGCTTGCGCCAGGCTTAGGTCTAACGGGACATTTGCTTTATCAGGACCTTGTCGATGGTAGTGCTTGGATCAGTGGAATGGCATTATCAGGTAGCCATTATGGTTGGCAGTGGCGTTGGCAGCAGTTTCATGAGCGTGAATATTATTTGTCGCGAATGCAGGGACATTATACTCAGAGTGCATGGCACTGGTATTGGGATGCTGCTCATCACCCAGATTGGCCAGCTTTTGAGCGTGCCGGTAACTCTTTGCAAAGTCGTGTTGCATTGGGTGGCCAATATATGGGGCAAGTCAGTGGGCATGCACTTCGGCTTGGAAGTGACATCAAAACAGAAGTCTATAGGCAATACCAAAAGGATAGTATTGCCTTTTTAGAGAACTTGAATATTGGTTTCTGGAATATCCAACTGAAACAAAGTTGCAGCAGAATGAGAAAAATAGGACAACCGAACTCAGGTTTTGTCTTGGATCATGCGGTCATATGCGATATTGAAAATCGGGGCATATTTCAGAAACAAGCGCTACGTGTGAGCCTAGATACTGCTGGACAGTATAAAGAAAAGTGGCAGTCGGCCCGCGTTGGTACTGAAGTACGTTACCATTTGGGACAATATGTTTCAGACCCAGAGTGGCAAGATTTGACTCAGCCTCTTAACATCACGTTGAATTATCAGACCACCTATGATTTTAATCACAGCAACCCGCGAAAAGACTATGGAGGCTACTTAGCCTGGCGCAATCCGCTCAGGTATCTGACTGCTGGCCTGCGCCTTGGTTGGCAAAAAGAGGAGGGTGTTCAGTTTTCTTTTCAGATTAGTGGTAGCTTATTACCTGGTAAAAAAGGCTATACACCTCATAGTGAACGTCTACAACACCCGGTGGAGATTACGGCTTATCACGATCAGAAATATCAGAATGCTCCCAGCCCGACTAGTCCTATGATTGAGGGGGTACGCTTTCGTCAAGGAAGTCGACCCAGCGAGCCTACTAATGCTCAGGGTAAGGTTTGGATAGACCTTAACCCGAGAGCTTCACTGAATGCAGACCTGAATAGTTTGGAAGATCCATACCAGATATCTGGTCGGAAGAGATTTCGTTTGGCATCCCGGCTAGAACGGGTTGTGCACCTCGATTGGCCATTTATCGATACTGGATCACTAGAGGGGGTGCTTTTATCGGCTGAAGGTAAACCATTAGCGAATCGTGAAATAAATTTAATTGCCCGTGGGACTGAAGCATCGGTTGTGACTATGTATACCGCTTTTGATGGCTTTTGGGTGTTTGAGTTTCTACCGCCTGATATTTATGACATTTACCTTAATGATCACGACGCCTTAACACATTTGGCCACCGTGACTCTTGAACCGGATAACTTCTGGAGAACAGTGGTGACTCGTCTGGCCTCTGAGGACAATGGCGCGTTACCGAACTCAATGCCTATGTCCACTCAGCCTTCAAATTAGCATTCTTATGTTAGATATCCTGCTTCGGAGCATTATTTCATAATCCAACCTTCTAGGATAATTTTCCGGAAAGTAAGAACGTATTGACACTACGCATGATATTACTAATTTCCCAATATAATTAGGGTACATAAAAGTGGGTATGAGAATGAAAAACCGGCAATGCCGGTTTTTCATAGAAGAGCCAGTTAAATGAGAATGCTATTCAGCGCACTTCTTTTTCATCAACCAGTTGATCTTTTACCTCGTCGTACCAGAGATCATGGTGCTGTTTTGCCCAGGTCTCATCCACGTAGCCGGTCTTCATGCCTTCGAATGCGCCTTCAGAGCCGATCGTACCGATATAGATATGACCAAAAGAGACAGCCAGCAGAAGCAGAGATGAGACACCATGGATCAGGTTGGCAAGCTGCATGGTGTCACGCAGCTGACCGAAGATCGGGAAGTCCAGTACCAGACCACTACCCACCACCGTCAAACCGCCAAAGAACAGCAACCAGTACCAGCCTTTTTCACCACCGTTCAGGAAACCTGCACTGGGGTGCTTATTTCCAATAATACCGCCACCCTGCAGGAACCATTTCAGGTCCACTTTATTGAAGACATTGTGCTTCATCCAGCTGACCAGCATCACAATCAGGCCCAGTGAGAAAATAGGGCCGATATAGTTATGAGCCAGCTTGCAGAAAGCGATCAGGTTTTTCCAAAAGGTATAGCCGAACAGGTCCGGCACAAAGTGTTTGCCGTACATGATCAGGAAGCCGCTGAAGCCCAGAATCAGAAAAGTGATCGCCACGAACCAGTGCAGCGTGCGGTCAAAACGCTTCCAGCGTTCAACCACTTTACCGGTGCGGGGCTGATCCAGTTTCAGTTTTCCGATCAGCAGGTAAACCAGTGTCAGTACTCCCAGGCTGCCGCCAATGGCGATCAGGCCTCCGGGACTAACCCAGCGGTTGCGCCATTCACGCCAGGTTTCACCGCTGACATTGATCAGCTGACCATGCTCGCGCCCCTGAGAAGCGGTATAGCCTTCCGTACCATCGGAGACTTCACGCCAGTATCCGGCACCGGCAAAGTTACCTTTAACGCGGTTTTCTGCGTCTGAGGTTTCCGATGCCCAGAGACCGCTGCTCAGTGTCAGGCAGAGCAGAGCCAGCAGGCTGATGGCGACCATCTTCAGGCGCTGAACAGGAGAGCTTCCCGTTGAGCTTTCACCGGTAAAGGTGGAGCCTGTGTGTGTCGAATGTGTGTTCATAAGATCCAACTCTTGAGTCAAATACCGGTCCTTTGGAGTTAACAGCTATCAGCGGGGCTGACAGCTGTTTTATTCCGGGATCAGGCTTTAGCGATGATGTCGTTGGTGTTGTTGCTGGCAAGGGCCGCGTCTGTAGCAAACGCTTCAGCGCGGGCTGCCATCTCTTCCTGGCTCATTTCGCCAGGGGCGCTTCCGCCGGGAGCCGCTGCACCGCCTTCCAGTGAAGACCAGGCACCATCTTTATGACCACGGTAAACCACACGCTCACGGAAGATGTCAGAAACAACCTGAGCATCACCCGCCAGCAGGGCTTTGGTGGAACACATTTCAGCACACAGAGGCAGTTTGCCTTCTGCGATACGGTTAGCACCGTACTTCTCTTTCTCAACAATCGGATCGTCTTCCGGGCCGCCGGCACAGAAGGTACATTTGTCCATCTTGCCGCGCTCGCCGAAGGCACCCTCGGTCGGGAACTGAGGTGCGCCGAACGGGCAGGCAAACAGGCAGTAACCGCAACCGATACACAGGTCTTTATCATGCAGAACGATGCCGTCATCGGTCTGATAGAAACAGTCTGTCGGACAAACCGCCATACAAGGCGCGTCAGTACAGTGCATACAGGCAACGGAGATTGAGGTCTCTGTTGGTTCGCCATCGTCCAGTGTGACAACACGACGGCGCTGAATGCCCCATTCGGTTTCGTTTGCGTTTTTACAAGCAGTGACACAGCCGTTGCACTCAATGCAGCGCTCGGAGTCACATAGGAATTTCATTTTAGCCATGATTCTTTTCCTTACGGAGGCGATGCCTCTCAGGTGGTTCCAGCGGAGTGACCCTTAGGGCCATTCCGCCGCGCTACAGGGTTTAAGCCGGTGTCACTTTACACAGGGTCACTTTCGTTTCCTGCATCTGTGTCACGCTGTCGTAACCGTAGGTGGTGGCGGTGTTAGCCGCTTCACCCACCACATACGGTGCGGCACCCTGAGGGTACTTGTCGGTCAGGTCTTTACCCTGGAACTTACCGCCGAAGTGGAACGGAATGAATACCACTCCGCGATCCACACGGCGGGTTACCATGGCTTTAACCTTGATACGACCACCTTCAGCACCTTCTACCCAGATGTCTGCACCGTCGCGTACATTCAGGTTGTTGGCATCGTAAGGATTGATCTCTGCAAACATCTCCTGCTGCAGTTCTGCCAGCCAAGGGTTAGAACGGGTTTCTTCACCGCCACCCTCGTATTCCACCAGACGACCGGAGGTCAGAATGATCGGATACTCTTTCGAGAAGTCCTGCTTCTGAATGGACTCGTACAGGGTCGGCAGACGGTAGTGAGATTCAACGTCTTTCCAGGTCGCGTACTTGCTCAGCAGGTCACGACGCGGGGTGTACAGAGGCTCACGGTGCAGCGGTACTTTATCCGGGAAGGTCCAGACCACAGCACGGGCTTTTGCGTTACCGAAGGGCGCACAACCGTGCTTGATCGCAACACGCTGGATACCGCCGGAAAGGTCGGTTTTCCAGTTTTTGCCTTCCGCTGCTTTTTTCTCTTCAGCGGTCAGGTCGTCCCACCAGCCCAGCTGTTTCAGCAGCTTGTCGCTGAATTCCGGGTGACCATCACCGATCTCGTTACCCACAGGGGCAGAATCTTCGGCCAGCAGGTTAACGCCATCACGCTCCACACCGAAACGGGCACGGAAGTTCAGACCACCTTCAGCCACCGGTTTGCTGGTGTCATACAGCAGTGGTGTACCCGGGTGTTTCATCTCCGGCGTACCCCAGCACGGCCAAGGCATACCGTAGAAGTCGCCGTCAGCAACGCCACCATCAGCCTTCAGCGTGGTGAAGTCGAAGGTGTGCCAGTTCTGCTGGTGCGCTTTCAGACGCTCAGGGCTCTGTGCGGTGTAACCGATGGTCCACATGCCGCTGTTAAATTCGCGGGTGATATCTTCGATAACCGGAATGTTGCCGTTAACGGTGATGTTCTTGAACAGCTGATCAGCAAAGCCCAGCTTCTTCGCAAAGCGGTACATGATTTCGTGGTCGGTTTTAGATTCAAACAACGGTTCGATCACCTGATCACGCCACTGGATCGAACGGTTAGACGCGGTTACAGAGCCATAGGTCTCAAATTGAGTACAGGCCGGTAGCAGGTAAACGCCATCTTTACGATCATGCATAACCGCAGCGTGGGTTGGATACGGGTCAACGATAACCATCATATCCAGTTTTTCCATCGCTTCTTTCATCTCTACGCCACGGGTCTGGGAGTTCACCGCGTGTCCCCAGTAGAACATGGCGCGAATATTGTCTTTCTGATCGATCTTGTCTTTGTTTTCCAGTACACCGTCAACCCAACGGGATACCGGAATACCCGCATCGTTCATCGGCTGCTTACCGCGGTATTTGCCCTGATCGAAACGACCTTTCAGCCATTCCAGATCAATGCCCCAAACACCGGCCCAGTGTTTCCAGGCGCCACCGGACAGACCATAGTAGCCCGGCAGTGTGTGAGACAGTACGCCCAGGTCGGTTGCGCCCTGCACGTTATCGTGACCACGGAAAATGTTAGCGCCGCCACCGCTGACGCCCATGTTGCCCAGCGCTAGCATCAGGATGCAGTAGGCACGGGTGTTGTTGTTACCTGTGGTGTGCTGGGTACCACCCATACACCAGACAACAGAACCCGGACGGTTGGTCGCCAGCATTTTAGCGACTTTACGCATCTGGGCTTCGCCGACACCGGTCACGTTCTCAACTTCAGCCGGTGTCCACTTGGCCACTTCCTGACGGACTTCATCCATACCGTAAACGCGCTGACGGATAAACTCTTCGTCTTCCCAGCCGTTTTCAAAGATGTGCCACAGCAAGCCCCAAACGTAGGCTACATCGGTACCCGGACGGATACGAACATACTCGTTGGCTTTAGCAGCAGTACGGGTAAAACGTGGGTCAACCACGATAATCTGAGCTTTGTTTCGTTCCTTCGCCAGCAGGATGTGCTGCATCGCAACCGGGTGGGCTTCTGACGGGTTGGAACCGATCAGGATGACCGACTTACAGTTGTGCATGTCATTGAAGGAGTTGGTCATCGCACCATAGCCCCAGGTGTTGGCAACACCGGCTACTGTGGTGGAGTGACAGATACGCGCCTGGTGGTCAACGTTGTTGGTGCCCCAAAGAGCCGCAAACTTACGGAACAGATACGCCTGTTCGTTGCTGTGCTTGGCGGAACCCAGCCAGTAAACAGAATCCGGGCCGGACTCGGCACGGATCTGCTGTACTTTGTCACCAATCTCGTCGATAGCTGTTTCCCAGCTGACTTTCTGCCATTTGCCGTTAACCAGCTTCATTGGGTACTTCAGGCGACGCTCGCCATGGCCGTGCTCACGCAGGGACGCACCCTTCGCACAGTGAGCACCCCGGTTGAACGGATGGTCAAAAGCCGGTTCCTGGTAGGTCCAGACACCGTTCTGTACTTCCGCGTAAACACCGCAACCGACTGAGCAGTGGGAGCAGATAGTGCGTTTGACTTCTTTAGGCGCGTTTGGCGAGACCGCTTCAGTCTTCGCTTCCGCTTTACGGATCATGCCGTTGCCCATAAAGCCTGCAGCGGCCAGACCACCGGTGGTAATACCCGTGTTCTTCAGGAAGGTACGACGGCTCAGACCCAGACCTTTACTGTCGGCCTTGCCTGCGCCATTGGCGGTTTTCTTGGTCAGTTTCATTGGATGCTCTCCGGTCCGTTAGCGCAGGGTGTCGTAGAAAGTACGGATATGATCGGTTTCCCGGTAGCCGCTTTTCTCGTCCGGAGCTGGTTTTTCACCCACTTCAGCCGAGGTGGCAGCCATCGCCTGAGAAGCGGTTACTGCAGCCAAACCGGCAACGGCACCGCCCGCGGTTAACGTTTTCAGGAACTGACGACGGCCTGCGTGCTGCAGGCCACTAGCCTGCTCAGGGGCTGTCTGATCCGGTGGTGATGCCACCTTATTCTTGTTTTCACTCATCGTTGTTCTCCTCGTTGCCTTATCACAGGGTCAGGCTTTTTTCTGTACATCCTGATAACCTGCTGCCCCTTTTGAGAGCTTATTTTTCACGGTGCAGGGCATGTCACCCTGTCTGTATTTTCATCTGACCGCTTTTGGGCGGTGTGCTTGAATCCTTGCCTTAAACGGGTAAAGCCTTAAGGCTTACCTCAGTTCTACGGCCTGTTCTTTAATGGCGGCCATACTGTCGGTTTCGAAATCGGTAAAGGCGCGGCCCAGTGTGGCTACACCGCTGTAGAAAACGGCGGACTCTGCCTGCTGCAGGTCGCGGAAAAAGCGACCAATCCACTCCGCCAGATGGCGTTCGTAGAAGCTTTTTTGCATGGTGCTGCCCGCGCCACTCATAATCAGAAAGGCCATCACTTCAAACAGTGCGGCGGCATGATCTTCTGGTTCTTTAACGCTTTCCTGACGCTCAAAACCCAGCAGTTTCAGATCCTGACGCAGAATCGCCAGTGGGGTTTCCATCAGGGAACCGGTCAGATACCAGGAGCCATAGGGCACCAGCTCACCACGACCCAGGCCGATAAAGAGCTGCTGGTATTCGTCTTCCAGCTGATTCTGTTGTGCATGACGTGCCGCCAGTTGCAGACCGCTCCAGGCTTTGCCCATATCGGAGCCGTCGTGTTCGTCGGTTTCCAGTTCATTCAGCCACTGAATCATCGCTTCAGTGGGTACGCCGCGTAGCAGTGCTGCCAGCAGGCTGTAAATATCCGCCCGCAGCAGATCGTGTTCGCTAATGGCTGGTTCATTAATAGCAATAGCTGATGGTGCGAGGGACATATTTTGTTCAGTCGTCATTGTCATTCTCCCTCGATTACAGGTTCAGCTGAGCTTGTGGATCAGCGGCCAGACCGCGATAAATATCTTTCACGCGGCAGTCTTCGCATAGCTCAAGACGACGCAGTGCTTCGCCGGCGAACATGCTGTGATCTTTCAGTTTGTCTTTCATCTTGTTGACGGTGCTGGTCGGGGCGAACGGCTTGCCGCAATCCAGGCAGCAGAAGGCTTCATCTTTATGCAGGGTACGCGGGTTATCACGAACCTCACTGTTGAAGATAAAGCGCTGATCACGGCTGATGGCGTTCTCAGGGCAGGCGCTTTCACACAGGCCGCACTGCACGCAATCCATCTCGGTAAACAGAATGGCGGGTGCTTCTTTAGCGGTTTGCAGTGCCTGAGTCGGGCAGATATTCGCGCAGGAGAAGCAAAGAGTGCAGGCATCGCCATCAATGCGGATCTCGCCGAATGGCGCACTGGCTACCAGTGGGATCAGTTCAGGTGTTTTGGCATCGGCCGGAGCCAGCTGCTGGAGGCGGTTAATATTGCTGATCAGGCGCTGACGTTTCGAGGGTGCTTCACCGAAGTTCTGAACCGGACTTGCCGTAACAGAGGCCGGTGCAACCTGAATGCCGTTTGTTTCAGCTTCAGACTGACTCGCCTCAGAAAGCAGGGCGCTATCAGCGCACAGGCTCAGACTGTTATCGGCGTAACCCAGTGCGGTCAGAATCTGATTGCCCAGTTTGGTTTCCCGCTCCAGCAGCTGAATCAGGCTGGCCGGGGTACGGTGATCGTCTGTTTCGGAAGTCAGGAAGATGATGCGTGATGCGCCTTCATTTAAGGCGTGCAGCCAAAGTTCCATGCCGACAGTGGCGATCTCTTCCAGTGCTACCGGCAGCATGTTGGAGGCCAGTTGTTCGGTTGCAACCACCTGCTCATCGGCATGGAAGACGAGTACGGCATCCTGTCCGCCCTGATCACGGTAGTGAGCCAGCAGGCGGGTCAGGTAATCGGCCATCATCTCAGCCTTTGGCATGCCATAGCTGATCGCGCCGGTGGGGCAGGCGGTAGAGCAGCTGCCAGCACCGTGGCAGAGATAGGAGTCGACTTCGATCTGGTTGTTGATACTGGAGATCGCATCTGCAGGACAAACATCCAGACAGCGGGTGCAGCCGGTTTTACCACGACCGGCATGGGCGCAGATATCGTTGTTGATGCGGAAATAAAGTGGCTTCTCGAACTCGCCATCAAAATCAGGCAGTTGTTCCAGTACGGATGCCAGAGAGTCAGCGGATTCACCGTTGATTGCGAAATAGCCCGGCGGGGAGAGTTCCTGAGCCAGTGCCGGCTCACGACCCAGATCCAGAACCAGATCAAAGTGGCTGCGGTGGATCAGCGCAGGAGCCAGATCCATCGCGTCAATGCTGTCGGCATTATCCGTGTCTGTGGCTGTTGGCTTGATCAGGGCCTGAAATTCGCCCAGATAACCTTTCAGCTCGTTCAGGTTGCCGTAAGCAACCGGGAGTTTTTCAGTTTGGATCAATGCCTGCTCAAGGGCATCGTTTCCGGGATTCTGTACCGCATCGGTAATCAGCAGGCTGATGGATTTCACTCCGGCGTCTGCTTTGATGCTGATGGTGCCCTCTTCAGACTGGGTCAGAAGTTCGCAGGCCGCTAAACGGGTCAGGTCATCCGCGCCAATAATCAACAGATGGCCGCCCGCTTCATAGGTGACCGATGGTGCTGCTAAATTCTGTGGACGCGACAAAGCACCCAGTGCGCGGGTGCGTGCCTGGTGGTTGCCGGCTTGTTGTTGGCGCTGCTGTTCAGTGAACTGAGCTGTCATTCGTTTTCCTCATCCGCTGTTATCTCATCCGGGCTGACGTCTGTTCTGAAAACCCAATCACGGGTGGGTTTCAGAGGCTCCGGAGGAGTTGAGCAAAGCGGAGACCTTCTTGGCAGTGTTTTCTTATTGTTGGTATGCCCGGTTGATACCTGATTGACCGTTTGGGGAGTGTCCGTTCAGGCATTCAATTTTCAGCTTTGTCATCTCTTGCTGGAGCAAGTGCCAGACCGGGGATTCCGAAAACAAAAAGCGCTTGGTTCTGCTTTGCTCTGTTTCGTTGGTTTGTTTTGGGTTCTTTTGGGACATTTTGTCCGGTCAGAATGGGTTGTTTTGTAAATCGCCCCATTTTGACCCTGTTTTTCTTCAGGCTTTCAGGTTTGGGTTTCGGGGTAGAATCCTGGCTGGCCCCGGTTATCGCCTTGTTTTTAAATGGATTTTAGACTTTGGTCTAAGATGTCTGCCGCTGCGTTGACGTAGGCGTCAACTCCCATCGAGACAGAATTGGCTTTTAAAGCGTCCCCGGATCCGGAGTAGAATCCGCTGATCTCTCTTTATCTGACGCTGAAGGTTGTTGGTTTTGACCTGGCTCATTCTCTGGTGAGTCCCCGTGGCTGACTTTGGCGCTGTGAGTATCCGGAGATCTCTCTGCATATAGGGTCTCAGGCTGATCTGCAGGAGCGTTTGCTTCGTGGGTGACGTTTGCGTCATCAGCCGTATCGCTTTCAGCGCTTGTAGCGGCCGCTTCGGATTCCTTATCGTGTTTTAGATTGAGCGGGTCTTTGTTTTTAAACCACTGGCGCAGCTCGGCAGCGGCATCTGCCGCCAGTTCTGGTGCGTCGGCATAGTTCAGATCATAGTCATCCATGCCGTCGCGGATGTTGAACTCTGGTTTCAGAAACATCGCTTTGAGCGCTTGTTTGCGTAGGGCCTGGCTAACGCCTTCGCTGAAAAAAGCGCTGACATTGCTGTTGCCATCGATACCGGCAACATCCGGCATATCGTCATCGGAAAGAGGCTTGTCCGTTTCGGTATCCGTTTGTGCCGTCGGTTTATCCGGGATGGCACCAGCTTGCCCGTCCGCTGCGCTGGGGGCGGGCTGGGCTTCTGTGGTCACGGTGTTATCAAAGGCCGATGGCTCTGATGCGTGCGGAGTCGAATCCGACGAGGGCTGATAGGAGGTTGCTGTTTTCTGCGGAGAGGCATCGGTCGCGTTTTTGTCACCAGCGGCCTGTTTCAGCGCTGCTTCTTCCTCGATGACCTGTTGTTTACGTTGTGCCCAGCGGGAAAAGAAACCCTTGTCGCTCACGGTTTGCCTCCTGTTTCTACAAACGTGTTGTCACTCTGGCAGCTGTTTCCAGCGTTTGATGTCTCCTTGCCTTTATCCTTTTTTTCACCGGCGTAGCGTTTCTTTCTTTTTTCTTCGATCAGTTCGCCATGCTCGGTAATAAAGGCTTCGATCCAGCACTGAAGCGCTTCTGGCATCGGGTATTCCAGAACCTTCTGCTCGCCATCCAGCCAGGACGCGGCCAGATCCTGGCAGGCGGTAATCTGCATCGGCAGCCACTCGTCGCCCTCACTGTCATCACAGAGGACAAACAGATGGGGCACAACGGAGTTAAGATTAAAGCGGTAGGCGCTGCGCTCATCCCGATGCAGCTCCAGTGGTAGCCAGGTCAAGGGGTTGCCATTGGCGCTTTGCTCTTTTTGGCCTTTTGCCGGAGCGCTCTCCTGGGGTTCCGGCCAGATCTGATCGATCTGCCACTCCTGCAGAATCCAGCGGCCGGAGCGCAGTTCCAGAGGTGAGAGCTCAATACCCAGTAGCTTTGTATTCTTTGAATCCGTCATTGGAAAATCCCTTCCGGTTGCAGTGAAAGATCGATGGGCTGATATCGATGTTGTCGGTGTCAGCCGTCATCTTTGGGATAGCCTTCGTTCAGATTAGACCGTCTGGCGCACTTTGTTAGCGTTTACAGTCTCTGTGCTGGTTTTTACGGTATCTGTGGCAGGGCTGATCCCTCTAAAGCTTGAGATAAGGCAAATAGCAAGCCAGTGGTGCCGGGTAATGCAGGGTGAAAAACGGAGGAAAGCTCTGAGGAGGCCTTGCGTTAGGGGTCGTGTTTATCAACATCGCGGATCGCAGGTAAAAAAATGCCCGCAGTCATTCAGATGGTGTCTGATGAGCTGCGGGCCCCAGAAAGGCTCTGGTTATACCGATTTAATAACCTGAAAACAGGTTGCTCGGAGGTGTAAGAAGGTTACCGCGATTGGGTTGGGTTACGCCCGATCCTGCATATCAAAAGGATCGGGTAAAAAAGCGCCGTCTCGGAACTCCGAAAAACCTGAAGAAACTCATTCCTTAGGCCGGCGCATAACAACCCCAAGATTATCCGGTACATGGCAGCTGACGGGATCGACTTACGATGTGTGCAGGGTGACCCCGTCAAGGCCGGATAACTCCTCTCTGGAGTGCAAGCAAGGTGCCATCTTTTTTGGTGACAATTGACGGGCTGGATCGCAAAAATACTCAGAAAAAATGAGGTTTTTAAACATAATGGGACAACTTGGGGCAGTGTTACTGTCCCGTTGTTTCCTAATGACTGTTTGCGGTGAGTGCTATTCTGACCCGGTCAATACCGGGTATACGCAGGCCGAAGACGCATCAGGACAGGGGCTGGCAGGTTACCGGGTCATTAATCCTTAAATGCCCGGGTAAACAGATGCTTCTCTGAGCCCGGTGCAGGTATGTATAGCGCTGCCGGCCTGCCTTTTCCGCCTTCCGGTACGCCTTCTCCGACTTCTTTCAGCATCTCAGCATTGGCGATGCGGCGGCGAAAGGATTTTTTCTCCAGAGTTTTCTCCATCAGCAGTTCAAATGCCTTCTGCAGTTGCGCCAGTGAAAAAGGTGCTTTCAGCACATGGATCGGCAGTACGGTGTAAGCGGTTTTGTTCTTCAGTCGTTCCCGTGCCTGCTGTAGTAGCTGAAAGTGATCAAAGGCCAGCTCAAGAGTCAGGGCTTCTTTATAGGAGAACCAGCGGGCATCCGCGACACTGTCCACGAAATCAGCGGTGGGTGCGTAGGCAATCAGTGCCATATAAAGGGTGGTGACCGACCAGCCCCTTGGGTCCCGGCTGGCGTTGCCGGTTGTGGCGACCTGCTCCAGAAGTGGGGCATCGATACCGGTCTTGCTCAGTAGTTTGCGCCGGGCGGTGATCTCTATATTGGTATCTTCTTTCAGATCCACAAAGCCACCGGGAAGCGCCCATTTGCTTTTTTCAGGGAAATCACCCCGCTGCACCAGCAACACCTTAAGTTCGCCATCGTGCAGGGTAAAAATAGCCACATCCGCCGAGAAGAGGGGAGACAGGTACGCCTGTGGATCGTAATGATCCAGATAGGCCTGTTCTTCGGCTGAGAGTGGAGTCGCTGTTAACCGTGGGGTTGTTGAAGGCATTGTATTACCGCAATTATGGATTGACATTAGTGGCATAAAGCCAATAATAAGGCCTGCGTCTTATTCGTTCAAGGCGTTCCGGCCACCTGATGATCAACCTGGCATCAGGCAGCAAACCTGTGGGATAGACCCGCAGATTACTTTTTAACGGCAAGGAGCTTGCTGTATGAAACACTCTATTGAACAACCCACTTTTGATTTTGCGGTTTTTATTGGTCGCTTTCAGCCTTTTCACAACGGCCATCTTCAGGTGGTACGGGAAGGGTTAGCTCAGGCTGGCAAGCTGATCGTGCTGATTGGTTCCTCCTGGCAGGCCCGTAACCCCCGCAATCCCTGGCTGCACACCGAGCGTGAGCAGATGATGCGCGCCTGCCTTACGACAGAAGAGAATGATCGCCTGATCTGCCTGCCGCTGATGGATGTGCCCTACAACGATGAACTTTGGGTGCGTAATGTGCAGACCACGGTTTCCGGCCTGGTGACCGCGCACCACATCGCCCCGCACCAGCCAGCGCGAATCGCTCTGATTGGCCACAAAAAGGATCACACCGGTTTTTATCTGAATCTGTTTCCCCAGTGGCAGAGCATCGGTGTTGAGAATCATCAGAGTATCAGTGCCACACCGCTTCGGGAGCTGTTTTTCAGTGCACAGCGTGAGACGTTGCTGGCAGCAGAAGACAGTCCCTTGCCGCAGGCGGTACGCCAGTGGCTGGAGGATTTTGCTGCAGAGGAAGAGGCCTATCAGCAGATCAGTGATGAGATCGCTTTTGTTCGTCGCTACAAGGAGGCCTGGCAGGCCGCGCCTTACGCGCCAACCTTTGTCACGGTAGACGCTTTAGTGGTGCAGTCCGGACATATTTTACTGGTGGAGCGTCGGGCTAACCCCGGTAAAGGGCTGTGGGCGCTGCCTGGTGGTTTTGTTGATCAGGATGAACGTTTGTTAGATGCCTGTCTGCGGGAATTGCGGGAAGAGACGCGCCTCAAAGTCCCGGCACCGGTACTGAAAGGCTCGATTAAACGCCAGCAGGTGTTTGATGACCCGCATCGTTCCGCCCGGGGCCGCACGATCACTCATGCTTTTCTGATCGAGCTGGAAGCCGCTGCCAGTCTGCCTAAGGTCAAAGGTGGCGATGACGCCCGCAGCGCCCGTTGGGTGCCGCTGGGTGAGCTGCAGCCGCAGCAGATGTTTGAAGACCACTACTTTATTATCCAGCAGTTGCTGGGCACGGCGTAAACGGGAATTGCCCTGTTATCACCCTGTTAAACGCGATCTAAGGATGGGCTAAGTTCAAACCTGAGCTTAGCCCGTTACTGTTCGGCCCCTTGTTTTTGGGCTTATTACTTTTCGGCCTACTGCTTTTCAGATCGTTACTTTTCAGCCTTCTTCTTTCATCTTCCCGCTAACCGGATGACTCCGTTTCGCTTAGCTTATCCTGTCTTGCTGATTTCTTGTTCTTCGGCTGCCTTTTGAGGCGACATTAAAGCGGAGTTCAAAAATGTGTGATTCATCATAAAAAATGCTTGCTTTAATAGTGGCCTTAAGCCACTATATGTTCATCGGAACAGACAAGAGCCTGCAGCGGGAACCGCGGAGGCTCAGCTCTTAACAGGGTTTAGTTCCGAACAGGGTTAGTCACGCACAGAAAGCGTTAATGATTGACCCTGAATTGATTCACCCTGAATTGATTCACCGCGCCGGACAGACCAGCGTGGTTTCTTAAACTGACCGGAGGATTTCCGTGATGAAAAACTTTATTCTGAATACCGACTCTTACAAAACCTCTCACTACCTGCAGTACCCACAGGGTGCGGAAGTGGTTTCCAGCTATATTGAATCCCGCGGCGGCGATTACGCTGAAACCCTGTTTTTTGGTCTGCAGGCCTATATCAAAGAAACCCTGAGCCAGCCGATTACCGCTGCCGATATCGACGAAGCAGAAGCGGTGCTTACTGCCCACGGTTTGCCGTTTAACCGCAGCGGCTGGCAGTACATTCTGAATACTTATCAGGGTTATCTGCCGATTGAGATTCAGGCGGTGGCTGAGGGCAGTGTTGTACCGACCGGTAATGTGCTAGTGCAGGTGAAAAATACCGATGCTAATTGCGCCTGGCTGACCAGCTATATCGAAACCTCGCTGTTACGCGCCATCTGGTATCCGACCACAGTGGCGACGGTGTCCAAAAGCTGTAAAAACATTATCGCCCGCTATCTGGAAGAAACCGCCGACAACAGTGATAGTCTGGGCTTTAAACTACACGACTTTGGTGCCCGCGGAGCCAGTTCTGAAGAGTCTGCCGCCCTGGGCGGGGCTGCACACCTGATCAACTTTATGGGCACGGATACCTTGTCGGGTTTAATGGCGGCCCGTCGTTATTATGGCGCGGAGATGGCGGGCTTTTCGATTCCGGCTGCGGAACACAGTACGATTACCAGCTGGGGCAAAGACGGAGAATCCGCCGCCTACGCCAACATGCTCGCACAGTTCGGCAAAGAAGGTCAGCCAGTCGCCGTCGTTAGTGACTCCTATGATCTGTGGAACGCCATCGATAACATCTGGGGGGATGAGCTGAAAGTTCAGGTGCAGCGGATGGGTGGAGTACTGGTTGTGCGTCCCGATTCCGGAGTACCGGTAGAAGTCGTACCGGAAGCGCTGGAGCGACTGATGGCTAAATTTGGCTATCGCATCAACAGCAAAGGCTATCGGGTGCTGCCGGATTATATCCGCTTGATTCAGGGCGATGGCGTCAGTGTCAAATCCATCGAAGCGATCCTGGAAGTACTGAAACAGCGTGGCATTAGCGCCGAGAATATCGCCTTTGGCATGGGGGGCGAGCTGCTGCAGAAAGTAAACCGCGATACCCAGAAGTTTGCCATGAAAGCCTCAGCGATTCAGATCAACGGCCAGTGGCGGGATGTGTTTAAATACCCGATTACCGACCCGGGCAAACGCTCCAAGCGCGGCCGTTTGGCGCTGATTGCAACCGAAGTCGGTTATAGGACTATTCCGGAGCAGGAGCTGAAAGGCCGCGAAAACCTGCTGCAGACCGTCTACCGCAACGGTGAGCTGTTAGTGGAGCGGGATTTTGACCAGATCCGCGCCCGCTCTGAAGCACCTGTAGTCGTCCGGATGCAAGACAGCGCAGCCTGAGTTGGTTTTCACTCAAGCAACAATCGAAACCCCGCAGGGTGAATACCTGCGGGGCTTTTGTTATTCGGGGCTGTTAAAAGATGTTTTCTTAATCGTGTTGTTTAGCGCTATCCGCTGTAAACGCCTTCAGATCCACCTTCAACGCCTGTCGGATCAGATTGATCTTAGAGAAGTTATAACCGCTCAGGTAACAGGCGAGTTCTTCTTTACCCAGCAATTTATTGCTGATCGCCTTCTCTTTTAAACCTTCTTCCCTAAGCTGTTGCACCTGCTGGCAGAGGTTCAGCATATTGGTCAGCTTCTCCTGCATCGCCTGCTTGCCCTGTTCCAGAATCCCTCTGTGTGGGCAAAAGATCACCTGAAAATCCAGCTCCAGCACCTTTTGCATACTGTGCAGAATCTCTGTCAGGTTTTCGTCCTCCCGCATCATACGCAGGGACTTGGAGATATAAAGATCACCGCTGAACAGCCAGCGCCGCTGGGGCAGGTAAAAGCAGTGCAGATCTTTTGCGTGTCCCGGTGTGTGGATTGCCTGCAGCTCACCAAAGCCATCGAGTGTCATAGTCTCCGGCAGGGGTTGAGTCTTCACTGGCTTCGGATCACCCCAGATCACCCGCTGCATCATCGGGGTTTTATAACCCTCGCTGAATTTGTTTACCGCCTGAGTGGGGGCGAAAGGAGTTACGCCCAGCAACTCCGCAGCATTGGCGGCATTTCCGCTATGATCTTCATGGTGGTGGGAGAGCAGAATCCGGCTGATCGGCGCTTCTTCAATAAAGTGCTTACTTTCCGGCCACTGATTCGACGGGCCGGTATCGATCAGGGTGTCACCCAAGTGATAGAGGATAAAGGTGGTGTTAATCCCCAGATTCAACCGGCCAACCCGAGCGCCTTCCACATGGAATCCCTGATCATCGGTATAACTGTAGCGTTTGCGTATTGGCATGGGTGAACCTAGCGATTGGTGGTTGTATCAAACAGGTGTTTGAATGTCAGTCTACCACTGCCGCCTGATGGTGATAGGGAATTAATTAATGGCAGGAATAAAACGGGGTGCTGCCTGGGGTAGGCCTGACATAAGCGGTTATGTAACCGCTTATGCCTCAAAAGTATCTTCCTTGGCGATCTCGCTAAAACTCCCTCCCTTCTTATAAAACCCCGGTGGGTGGCCGGTAACCTTCCGGAATGCCCGCCGGAAGGCGGTCTCACTCTGATAGCCCAGTTCATCTGCGATGGCAGCGATACTCTCTGTGCCGCTGCTGATCTTCTTGCAGGCGATACTCATCCGCCAGTGGGCGAGGTAATCCGCGGGGGTAAAACCTACCACTTCCCGAAAGCGTTTACTGAAGGCGGTGCGGGACATGCCTGCGGTGTTGGCGAGTTCCTCTAACGTCCAGTTCTCGCCGGGGGTGTCGTGAATGCCGGTCATGGCGCGAGCCAGGCGCAGATCACTCAGGCCGCCGAGCACGCCGGTGGCAACTTTCTGATTCGCCATCAGATGCCGCAACAGATTGACCAGCAGCACCTCCGCCAGTCGGTTAACCACTGTGGTATGGCCGCAGCGTTGTTGACCGGCCTCCTGAAACATCAGCTCCACTAAGGGTTTCAGATTGGAGATCTGACTCTCACTGGCTGGAAGATAAAGCAGAGCGGGCAGGGTGCTCTGCAGCAGGTTCAGCTCCTGATTTGGCTCACGATGTAAAAAGGCGATATCGATCTGAGTCACGACCGCGGCGGGTTGCTGATCAAAACCGACACCATCTTCCCGCAGCTCTTCACACAGCTCTTCACGCAGTTCGGCCAGCTGATGGGCATCGCCTCTGGGGAGCCAGATCAGATCCCCGCATTGGCAGTTCAGTGTTTGCTCATCGTATGGGGTTGTCAGCTGCAGGCGACCGCTCTTCACCAGATAGAGTCTGCTGCAGTCATCCTGCGGGACAGAGAGCGCCCCGTCATTGAGATTACTCTGGCTGACATGGCGGGCTTCCGGCTGGAAGAGGTTAAGAAGGGCGCTGAGTCGATCCATAAAGATTCCGTCAAATAACCAAGGGAAACAATCTGTTTTGTACGAACTGCTATTAAAGATAGCAAAACTGCGTACTGATCGTACAGTAAGTTCACCTATGCTTTCTCCATCGACACAGGTTTGTCGGGCAATGACCCCGACAGCAGAGTGATTTAACTTTTGGAGAGAACGAATATGGTTACGCCTTTAATGCCTCGTCAGTCTGTACCCGCGCTTGATGTAAACACTGTGGGTGGTGATAGCTGGAGTCTGGAAGATCAGCATCCGCAAAACTTCACCATGGTGGTGTTCTACCGTGGCTATCATTGCCCGATCTGCAAAAACTACCTGACGGAACTGAACCGTCTGGCGGATGACTTCGCTGCTAAAGGTGTGTCGGTACTGGCGCTGTCCAGCGACACCGAAAAGCGTGCAACAGCGGTGAAAAACGAATGGGAACTGCCGAACATCACCATAGGTTATGGTCTGACTGCGCAGCAGGTGAAAAACTGGGGGCTGTACACCTCTGCCGGTAAAGGCAAAACTTCTATCGGTGTAGAAGAGCCAACGGTATTCAGCGAGCCTGCTATCTATCTGGTACGTCCGGATGGCACGCTGTACTGGGGTAATGTCAGCACCATGCCATTTGCCCGTCCGCACTTTAAAGAGATGCTGGGTGCGCTGGATTTTGTGATTAAAAATGATTATCCGGCCCGTGGCGAGCTGATCTGATCGAGGGTTTTATCCTAGGCTATTAGTTTGGATGGCTGCTTGTTTAGATGGCCGCATAGCCTGAAATGACACGCATAGGACAAAATGTCCCATGCGTGTCATTTTGTCTTTTAAGGTGATTTGCTGCCGCTTCAGGATCTACCTGCCTGAGTGAACCGGGTGTTTATTGGCAGAAATAATTGATCGCTGATTTATTTTCCCGATTCCGGTTTCTGAAGTTCCATTTCCTGAAACTTAATCCGGTTAAAAGCCCCTTCGTGACCCATGGGTTCTGCCTGTTCCGGGTTTGCTAATTTTGTCTCCCTTTGCTGCTGATTTTCCCTTTGGCGCACTTTTCTTCTCCGTTACGGTCATTTTTTATCCCTGATTTTCTTTTTTTAGCCCGTCGATAGATAAAACAGGAATGATCTTTGCTGTTTTCTATAACCGAATTCAGGGTGGTCATTTTGACGCTCCCCAGATGCGCTACCGAATAATGAATAATAAAAGTGACGTGACCCGATATGACAATGATAGAGACCGACAAGCAAAACGCTGAAGCAGCTGTCATCAGTCAGGCCAGTGCTGAGCTGACACAAACCACTCAGGTATTCGATGAATACGGCCAGATTCGTGAGATCGCCATCGCAGGTGAGCGCCCGCTTACCCTTTATCTCAATAAACGCGAAATCGTCACCCTGATGACCTTAGGTGCCGAGCCGGAAGCACTGGTGCTGGGCTATCTGCGCAATCAGGGCATGGTGAAAGCGTTCAGTCAGATCCGCGCTGTGCAGGTGGATTGGGATGTAGAAGCCGCTGTGGTGGTTGCCGATGAGATCGGTGAGGAGCTGGAAGAGAAGCTGGCTCATAAAACTGTCACCACAGGCTGTGGTCAGGGTACGCAATACGGTGCGCTGATGGATGATCTGGAAACTATCCAACTGCCGAGCTTTAAGGTCGCCCAAAGCGATATTTATCGCCTGCTGAAAGCCCTGAACGAATATAACGAAACCTACCGCTCTGCCGGTGCGGTACACGGCTGCGCGCTGTGTGCGCTGAACCCTGAGTCGGCAAACCCTGATGCAGAAGAGGAAAACCGCGCAGAAGTGCTGGCCTTCTCAGAAGATGTTGGTCGTCATAACGCCGTGGATACGCTGGCGGGTAAACAGTGGCTGACGTCTACACCAGAAAATCCTACGCCTATGGTGCGTGAGCAGATGGTGTTTTACACCACAGGCCGTCTTACCTCAGAGATGGTGATTAAGGTCGCTCGTATGGGTATTTCCGTACTTCTGTCCCGCTCCGGTGTGACCGCCATGGGGCTGGCGCTGGCAAAGCAGCTGGGCATTATGCTGATCGCCCGCGCCAAGGGGCAGCACTTTATGTTGTACGAGGGCGCAGAGCGCTTCGACTGGGACGCACCGCCACCGGTTCGCCCTAAATCGCCGTCCCGTAAAAAAGATTAATAAGCCAGTCCGGCTTAACCCGATTTCAAATAGAACCCCACGCTTTTTGAACCTGAGAGAACGCTATGTCTGAAGTGATCGCCGATACCCTTTTTATGAACGTAAAGCAGGTGGCTGAATACCTGCATCTGAACGAGAAGAAAGTTTATGCCCTGGCCAGTGAAGGCCAGATTCCGGCGACCAAGGTGACAGGTAAGTGGCTTTTTCCGAAGAAACTTGTGGATCGCTGGCTGCTGGAATCCTGCCATAGCGGTCTGATGGCAGACCGTCTGCTGCTGACCGGCAGTGATGATCCTTTCCTGCAGGCGATGATGCTGCGTCTGCCTTCTGTGGTGGGTAACAAGGCGCTCTACAGCTACAGTGTGACCGGCACTCGTATGGGGTTAAGTCTGCTTTCTCAGGGGCATGCAGATGTAGCGGCGATTCACTGGGGGCGGGCAGAAGAGAGCCATCTGCGCCATCCGGGGCTGGTGCGTCAGTTCTCCCATTATCGTCAGTGGGTGCTGATCCATGCCTTTAAACGCACACAGGGCTTAATCGTAAACCCTGAGTTTGAAACCGATGATGCCGACAGTCTGCCGATGCACCGCATGCGCTGGGCGATCCGTCAGGAAGGCGCGGGTTCACAGCGTTTTCTGCAGGAGTGGCTGACCGGCCAGCAGATGCAGGAGTCGGATCTGAATATCTCGGTTCAGGCCTTTAGTGAGCGGGAGATGGCCTCGATGATCTGTCGGGGTGATGCGGATGTCGGGCCGGGTAGCATGAGTGCCGCCCGTGAATATGACCTCAGCTTTATTCCTGTCTGTGAGGAGGCTTTTGATCTGGTTGTGCCCCGTAGCGTTTATTTTCGTGGCCTGTTTCAGCAGCTGTTTACTTATATGCAGAGTAAAGAGGGAAGGGCGCTGGCAGAGGGACTTGGCGGTTATGACCTGAGCGAATGCGGCAAGATGGTCTGGAATGGTGCTGAGAGTTAAGCTTTCAGCCCGATTAGGGGCGAGACTAAGCGCTTTATAACCCCTTGAAAAAAGACGATATTTTATTGTCTTATTATTAGCTTATAGCGTTTTTGTCTTAGTCAAAGATTGATCTATATCAGTGCGCTATTAAAATCAGTGTCTGCTGCAGCGCCACATTTGTGGCGTTTTTTCGTTTTAAGGTCGGAATAACACCATGAATGTAAAAGAGTATCTGAGCGGCTTTGCACTGCTCGGTCTGGTATTGCTACTGGGGGCGATCGCCCTTGAATCTGCTATTTTCTTCCGTTTACTGATCGGTCTGGGCTTTGGTTATGCCCTGACCCGTGCCTCACTGGGCTTTGCCGGTAGTGTGAATCGTGCCTATCGTGCGGGTTCTACCCGCCTGATGCGCGCCCTGATGCTGATGTTTGTGGCAACGGCTATCGCATCTACCGCCTTCCTTTATAAACAAGATCCGACCCAGATGGGCTTGTGGGTTAACCCGATTAATGCCGGTCTGATTCTGGGCGGCCTGATGTTTGGTTTTGGTATGTCCTTCGCGGGTTGCTGTGCCTCCGGCGTACTGACTTATTTCTCCAGCAGTTTGGCGCGCCCTGCGTTGGTGCTGTTCAGCTTTGGTATGGGGGTTTTTCTGGGCTTCCCCCTGCAGGCACAGGAAAGCTGGATTCGTGAGAGCTGGGTTTCTACCGCCACCTTTGAAGGCAAAGGCGTTTACCTGCCGGATCTGTTCGCCGGTGGCCCTATGGACGGTTACTTTGGTGCGATTCTGCTGACCGCCCTGTTTGCCGGAGTTGTGATCTGGCTGGCGCAGCGCTACGAGCATCGCCGTAAGAAGGAGGACACCTTTATCGGTGTTGCTGCTGAGAAAGAGCAGCTGGAAAGCACCCCATCTGATATCGCTCAGCACCCGTTTTTCAGCCGTGAAACCTATCAGGCGTTGTTTGTTAAACGCTGGACGATGACAACCGGTGTTGCCGTGATTGTGGTGCTGTTTACCCTGCTGATGGGTGTCACCGGTTCCGGCTGGGGCGCATCGTCTCCCTTCGGCTTCTGGATTGGTCGCCTGCTGATCGCCGTGGGTGTCGAGCCTGCTGCCATCGCCGCCTTTACCCATCGCCCGGAAGGCGTGTTTACCATGCCATTTTTCAGTCATCCGGTGAACGTACAGAACATCGGTATTATGCTGGGCGCTGTGATCTCAATGCTGCTGGCGGGGCGTTTCCTGAGTGGTATGAGCCGCATGCGCTTAGGCGGGCAGGAAGCGACCATGCTGGTTATCGCAGGCCTTGCCATGGGACTTGGCACTCGCTTCGCCAACGGCTGTAACGTCGGTGCGCTATACACCCCGATTGCTAACTTCTCCCTGTCGGGCTGGATCTTCCTGATCGTGATGGTTGCCGGTGGCGTGTTCGGCAACTGGCTGGGTAAAAAGATGAAGAACGCCTGATCGGTGTTTGCATCCCCTTGTTAAAACGCCCCGCTGCTGAAAAGCACCGGGGCGTTTCGGTGTTTGGAGCGCAAGCGCCTCCCTGTAGACCCGGATCGACTCATTCCAGCGCAATACGTTGTAATGCATACCCCAAGCAGCATCCTGTATATCGTTTCAGCTGAGTTTTTGATGGTTTATACAGTATATTTTCTGTTTTCTCGCAAACTGTGCTCGCTTTGCCCGACTTAATGCGCGGTTTACCCCAGTGCGAGAAATGGATAAGCTGCAAAATCAATGAATTATGGAAATCGTGCTTGCCATTTTTTATAAGAGTGCAGGCAATGTTTAATTGTGATAACGCGCATGCGCGTTTAGCAGGGAAGCAGTCAGATCAGAAAATGAATTTTTCCTTTCTAATCAACCTCTTTTCTCATTTTTCGACGGTATATTGAAATCGTCAAAACGCGCATGCCTGATATTAGAATGTTAGGTTTCAGAACTATGAAAGATCCGTGGGAAGACAGAACCAAACCCAGCATAGAGCACATCGCTTATTTGTTTGGAAATGAGGTGGTGGGCGCATTCCTGGTTGGCCATCTAGTTCTTGAGTCAGTACTGGTGCTAATGCTCGAAACAAAGCCTAATGATTCTGACAAGGGTGGGTATTTCGATTGGAGCTTTTATAGAAAAGTTAATGCTGCTGAAGCAAGAGACCTAATTCATCACGAAAT
>NZ_CEYNZH010000035.1:0-34852 GCF_982874595.1 Oceanospirillum sp.
CCATAAAAAGAACCCCCAATGTTGGGTGTCCAACTATTGGGGGTCACTTCACAGGTTTAACTGACGGGGCTTTTTCATGACTGGATTATGCGTGAGTGGGGTAAAACCAAAGTCAGGCGCAGGCGGATTGCTCGGTAAACTGTTGTTGTTCTTCGTGCAGCAGTTCTGCCAGTGCCGCTGCAACGGCAGCAGCACCATCCTGCCAGTTATGATCCAGCATGACACCATGACCGGAGTCGACCCAATGGGTTTTGCAGCCGTACGTTGCGGCTGTGAGTGTCACGGTTAGCTGGGGCACCAGTTGATCCTGTTTAGCGCCGACGACAGCAATTGGTGTTTTGGCAACTTCGAATGGGTTGGGCAGATCATTCCAGCTCATATCCCAGATCAGTCGCTGAGATTCCGGCACCATATACTGCAGCCATTTATTCAGTTTTTTCTGATCCACCGGGCCAGAGAACATATAGCGTTGTAACTGATCGGTTGTGGCCTGATCCGGCATCATGTAGGTTTGGGTCATTTCAAGGGCGATAAAGGGGTTACACCAGAAGCTCTGAACTGACAGGGGCATCATACCCTGAGGTGGGATGCTGCATAGCAGAACAGCGCCACGGCCAATGTGATGCGTCAGAAAACGTTGTACCACCATGCCGCCCATGGAGTGGCCGACCAGCAGGGGAGGCTGCTTATGATTCTGTTCGACGGTGCGGATCGCGTCTTCCAGGTCTTGTGAGTAATCTTTCAGGCTGTATTGTCCGCTGGGGTCAGGAGATGAGGAGCGCCCGTGCCCCCGCAGGCTTACGGCATAGGCGTGATAGCCATGGTTGGCAAACCAGTCCAGAAAGTGTTCTTCCCAGATCCAGGCCCCGCTAAAAATACCGTGAACAAACAATACCGGAACAGCATCGTCCTGCTTAGCAAGCCGGTAGACCAGCTCCAATCGGGCAATACTCATGCAACGCACTCCTGTGACTTTTGAAATACCATCTTCAGTTTCATACGCATCATGCCCGATTTCAGGGCATGTACGCTGTCTTACGTTAATGATCACCTGATTAATCAGCAAGCGTTTTTATCAGGGATAATAAGCAAAGCGTGTTTTAAGGTTAGTCTAGTTATGCTGCATTGCGATAATAAGACAGCAGGTTTTTCTGGTATTGAGTGCTGTTATCGGTTGTCGCTGCTGGAAGAAGCCGGATGCCCATTGCATAATATCCCGCTGGATTTTTGTTTTTTATCGATAATGGCGACTCCGAGGTGATTATGTCCGGTAATGCAGAACTGTTTTATACCGAACAGGGGGAGGGTTTCCCGCTGATGATTATTCATGGCCTGTTTGGTTCTGCAGATAACTGGCGCACTCTCAGCAAAAAATTTTCCGAGACCTATCGCGTTATCGCTTTGGACTTGCGTAATCACGGTCGTTCACCTCATTTGGATGGGATGAGCTACGAGGCGATGGCGGCTGATGTGCTGGCGCTTATGGATAAGCTGGGACTTGATAAAGCCCATATTTTGGGGCATTCCATGGGCGGTAAAGTGGCTATGCAGCTGGCGATGAACTGCCCTGGCCGGGTTGAAAAGTTGATCGTGGCGGATATCGCACCGGTGGAATATGGTCACGGCCATGATGAGGTTCTGGCTGCGCTTTATGCCGTGCAGAATGCGGGAGGCGCAGCAAGCCGTAAAGAGGCCGACACAATAATGGCGACGCATCTGGATACACTGGGCGTGCGTCAGTTTCTGAGTACCAACCTTGAGAAAAAAGACAGCGGTAAGCTGGGCTGGCGTATGGGGCTGGATCAGATTAATGCTGACTATGATTCTGTGGTTGAAGCGCCTACTGGTCAGATTTTTGATAAACCTGCGCTCTTTATTCGTGGTGAGCTTTCTCATTACGTGGAGGATTGCTACCTGCCTGAGATTGATCGGCTTTTCCCCCATAACCAGCTGGTTACTATGGCAGGTTGCGGCCACTGGCTGCATGCTGAAAAGCCGCAGGATTTTCTGGCTCACGTGCAGGGTTTTCTTCAGCAGTGACCTTTAAGTTTTGAGGCAGTCTTTCCGGTTGACCAATTATTCTTTCTGCAGGCTCTCGGGCCGGTCGCTGAACCACGTTATACTTGAGTAATTCAGAGGGGCTTTAGGCCCCTTTTTTCGTTTGACTCTTATTTTTTCTGCTTCGGTGATATTTCCTTCCTGCATAGGAGCTCTAATGCCGTCTAATCTGCAATCTCAACATTCCGGGCCTTCGATACCTTCCGGTAATGTTCCCGGTGAATGGCGGGTGGTGATCCTGGTCACCCTGATTCAGTTTATTAATATCGTTGATTTTATGATGGTGATGCCGTTAGGCCCGGATTTTGCCCGTGACCTGAATATTCCGATGTCGGATCTGGGGCTGATCGGTGGTAGTTATACCTTTGCGGCGGCGGCATCGGGGTTTTTCCTCAGCCGTCACCTGGATCGTTTTGATCGTCGGAGGATTGCGATTATTGCGATGGCAGGCCTTTCGGTTAGTACTTTCGCAGCGACCCTGGCGGTTGATCAGATGACCCTGCTGATGGCCCGAATCTGTGCGGGGGCCTTCGGCGGCCCGGCATCGGCAATAGGAATGGCGATGATTATCGATGTTGTGCCACCCAAGCGACGGGGGCGGGCAATGGCGATTGCCATGGGGTCTTTCTCAGTAGCCGCTATTGCGGGGATTCCGTTCGGGCTGGAGCTGGCGAACTGGCATGGCTGGCAGACGCCCTTTTATGCCATTGCTTTGTGTGGTCTGACCGTCTTGCTGGCTATATTGCTTCTGCTGCCGAAGATGGATAGCCATAAAGGGAAGCATGAGGGCAAGCCGGCAGTGGGTGTGTTCTCTCTGCTCAATAAATCCCTGACCCGCTGGGCGTTGATGCTGGTTGTGGTCTCCATGTTTGGTAACTTTCTGCTGATCCCCAACCTGTCTGCCTATATTCAGTTCAACCTGGGGTTCCCAAGGGAGCGCATTGGCGAGCTGTATATGATTGGCGGCGTAGCGTCGCTGATTGGGATGCAGGTGACGGGTTATCTGACCGATCGTTTTGGCAGTCTGGGAACAGGAACAGTGGTATGCCTGGGTCTTGCTCTGGTGCTCTGGCAGGGCTTTATGCACCAACCTGACATGCTTTGGGTACCCTATATTTTTGCCGGATTTATGGTTTTTTCCTCAGCGCGCCGTGTGACACAGAACGCTCTGACGAGTATGACTCCGGAGGGCCATGAACGGGCTGCGTATACTTCGGCTCAGTTCGCCTTTCAGCATGTTTCAACGGGCATTGCGGCAGTTGGGAGCTCCTGGGTGCTGACAGCCGATGAGACCGGTGCTCTGGAGGGGATGGTGTTGCTCAGTTCGATTACGATGATTTTTGTGTTGGCTCAGCCGATTATGATGTGGTGGCTGAAGCGGAAACTGGATCGCAGACCTGTCTGATAACGGGTATATTAAGACCCCGTTGTGGCATGGTTTTGTGCCTGAGAGCGATTACAGAATACTGAGGAGTTGGTATGTTTTTGTCTCAATTGAGTCACCAGAAAGTTCTTCCGGTGCTGGTGCTTGAGTCAGTAGAGCAGGCGGATTGGATTGGTGGTTGTTTCGTTGAGGCCGGTCTTCAGCATCTGGAAGTCACATTGCGCACTCCAAAAGCCCTGACGGTGATTGAGCATCTGAATCGAAATTTCCCCGAGCTTTCTGTGGGAGCAGGAACCGTTCTGAATGCTCATCAGATAAGATCTGCAGTAAATGCAGGATCTCGTTTTATTGTGTCTCCTGGAGCAACCGATGCTTTGCTGGAGGCGGCTCAGGATTGCCCTGTGCCCTTTGTCCCCGGTGTGATGACCCCTTCTGAAGCGATGCGCGCCCGGGATTATGGCTTTGGCTTGCTGAAGTTCTTTCCCGCTGAGGCGGCTGGCGGCGTCACTCTGTTAAAGGCGATGGGTGCCCCTTTGCAGGATATCCATTTTTGCCCGACAGGGGGGATTACCCTAAGCAATATGGCGGATTATCTGGCGTTACAAAACGTTCCTGTTGTAGGGGGGACCTGGCTGGTTACACCTCAGGCCCTTGCCGATAATGACCGTCAGGCGGTTGTCAGTCGGTTGAGTCTGCTTCAGCGAGCATTGACCGGGCTGTCTGATTAGCCCTCACTAACAAGCGTGTTTATCCCTAACCTTTTAATAACAATATCAGGATCTGAACCAATAGGATTATCCCCTGCATGTATATCAATAATGATCAGTTCAAAGAGCGTCGAATTCGTGCGGTAAAAGAAGATGTGCGCAAGGGGGGCAGTGAGCTTTCCCGCAGTGCTCTGGAAGATCTGAAAGAGTACGCCAACACCTGTGATGCTGAGAGTCCGGCTGACCTCAAAAGTGAGCTGCTGGATCTTGCTATGCAGATGCAGTTGGCTCGGCCCAGTATGGCCGTGCTTTGGAATATGATGCAGCGCTGGATTGATCAGCTGACTGCCATGCCTGAAGATGCGATGGATAATGCCCGTGAGTATGCGATGACACAGGCTGAGGCCTTACAGCAGATGTCGGTTCAGGCTGGGCGTGGCATTGTTCAGGCGCTGAGTCCTCAGATTCCTCCGGGCAGTGTCATATTGACCCACAGCTATAGCACGACTGTTCTCGCGGTGCTGGAAACGATGCAGACTGCAGACTGTAAAGTGATCATGACCGAAGCCCGCCCAGGCATTGAAGGTCGTCGGTTGGCGCGAGCGCTGTCTGAGATGAAGATAGAGACGACTTATATCGCTGAGGCTCAGCTGGGTTGCTTTATTGATTATGCTGATGTGGTTCTTCTGGGGGCCGATAGTGTGCTGGAGGATGGCTCCGTTGTGAACAAGGCCGGGACTTATCTGGTCGCGTTGGCTGCCAGGGATCATGGTGTACCTGTATTTGTTGCGGCAGAGAGTTTTAAACACAGTCATCGTCGGGCTGATGAAATTGAATTGGAAGAGATGGCCGAAGACGAGTTGCAGCTACCACCGATCGATTTTGTCCGGCCTCGTAATATCTATTTTGATGTGACCCCCGCTCGCCTGATCAGTTGCTGGGTGGATGAAACGGGTGCCCGAACGGATTTTGCTAATGAATCCAAGGCGATGCCCGCAGGGTTTCTGCAGGATGCGATCGATAAACGTAAAAACCGCGGCTAGAGCTGCGGTTTTTAGGTTGGTTTTGCTGAGGCTTTAGAATTTGCCATTGGTTTCTTACTCAATAATTGGCAGATAGTTTTCAGGTGGCAGAGGCGCTCCGCGATCCCGGAACTGAAAGTGTAAAGCTGCCCGGTTAACCAGTGTATTAAAACCTACCGTGGCAATGGGCTGGCGTTTTCGGACAGTATCCCCCGTTTTTACTACCAGAGCTTCGCAGCTGGCATAGACGGTTTGCTGATCTCCGGAGTGTTGAATTATCACTACTTTACCCAAGCTACGCATCTCACCGGCAAAACTGACAGTACCCTCTTTAGAGGCGAATACGGTTTGCCCTGGTCGTGCCTGCAGATTGACGCCTTTCTGTAACCCCCAGTTTTCTTCACCAAAACCGTTAATCAGTTTTGGATTGGCGATTGGCCAGATATAACCTGTCGCTGCCCGGCGTGGGGCAACACCCACAATCAGTTTTTGGCCTGGATAAAGACGATCATGATCGATGCCGGGGTTACTTTGTTTCAGACTGGCCAGGGGGACGGCAAAATGGTCGGCAATGCTGCTCAGGGTATCACCCCTTTGAACAGTATATTGAATGCTGGGGGTCTGGATGTCAGTGCCATCAACCGGAATCTGAAGTTCTGTACCGGCTTTCAGTCGGTGAGGAACGACCTTTGGGTTGTAGCGGGACAGAGTTTCAAGATCGACTTCATAGCGTCTGGCGATGCTGTAAAAAGTCTCGCCAGGTTTCACCAGATGCACCTTGCTGGTGGCAGAGCCATAGGGCGAGCTGCTGCAGGCAGAGAGCAAAAGGCTCCCGATAAGAGCGGTTATAATAAGAAACAGCTTCGGCATGGCGTAGAATCTGGTTGAGATGGATAGATGCAGACGAGCGGCAGCATAAAGAAATTACCGGCTGTTTTCAAAGATATCTTAAAAATAGTGAGATAAAAGGGCAAAATCCAGACTTATTCGCGGCAAATTCACTCCAGATCAACGGATACAGAGAACTGATGATGACGTTTACCCAAGGCATGAAAAAGATAGAGACTTCACCCCAGCCGGATACCTGTGTGATCTGGTTACACGGTTTAGGTGCGGGAGCTGATGATTTTATTCCTGCGGTGCCTTACCTGAAGTTACCAGAGGCCGCGAAGGTGCGTTTTCTGTTCCCTCAGGCTCCGGATCGTCCGGTGACAATCAATGGTGGCTGGGAGATGCCGGCCTGGTACGACATCCTGAAAATGCTGCCGGAACGGGAGATTGTCCCTGAACATCTTCAGGATGCGGCCAGAAGTTTGCACGAACTGACTCAGCAGCAGATTGCCGACGGTATTCCTGCGGAGCGGATCTTCTGGATCGGTTTCTCTCAGGGTGGTGCTGTCGTGCTTGAGGCGTCGTTAAATGGTGGTCGATATACTGATAAGAGTGGCAAGGCGATTAAGCCAGCAGCCATATTGGCACTTTCTACGTATCAGGCACTGCCGGTAGAAGATGCGCATCCTCAGCTCAATGAGATGGTTTTCTGGCACGGTCACGGCTCTCAGGATGATGTGGTGCCGTTTGCCATGGGTCGTAAAGCTGTGGTGCTCACCGAAGAACTTGCCGCAAGTGCACAGTGGCATCCGTATCCGATGGCACATGAAGTTTGTGTGGCAGAATTGGAAGCAATCGGTACTTTCCTTCAAGATCGTTTGGCGCAGCAAGGTTGATTTATTGACCCTTGTCACATGCGGGCAGCAGCTATATACAAAGTGACTAATTAGTTTGATCTGGGGCAGGGTTTACTCCCTTACCTCCCTGCTAATCTGAACCCAGTTGATTTGTTAAATGATGCAACAATCCCTCTGAGGTGATGATTATGTATATGGATGATGCTGTATTCGCTAGCCTTCTGGTCATTGGTGGTGCTTTGGTATTCTTCGGTGGCTTAATTTACTTCATTAAGAACGATAAGCCGAAGCAGTAATTTGTTACAGTTGCTTTCTTTCGGAAGCGACAATTAAAGGCTATATTGAACCCATGTCTGTATCGGTGGTCATAACTGATGCGATATGGGTTTAATTTTTTCTCCTGGAGGTCAACATGATTGAATCGTCCGTTTCACAGGTAACCCTGATCAACCGACAGGCTGCGGGTACTAACAACCAGGCTCAGCAACGTCTGGATGCTGCCAGCGAAAGTCGTCAGGAGGAATCCGGTACGACTCAACCGACGTCCAGTGCTGGCGTATCTGCTGATGCAGTGAAAGGGAGTATCCCGATCAGTTCTGCTCCTTCGGATCAGGTTGGTCAAACCGCTCAAACGACTGAGCAGCAGAGCACCTACAGCAGTATTCAGGATCAGGCTAATGACTTGCTGCGTAAGCAAGCTGAGGTTCGTACCAATCAGGAATCGCTGGGTAACCTGCTGGATATTAAAAGCTGATCAATTGTTTTACTTATTATGAAAAGGAAGGCCTTGCCTTCCTTTTTTTGTCTCTGTTTTAATATCAAACGTTTGTTTGAATACAAATGTATTACTTTGAGTGATTCGCAGAGGGTATTGAGTTGTGAAAGCTACATTTCTTAAATGGGGGATCTCCCTCTGGCCACCTCTGCTGGGTGCCGGGGTAAAGGTGGAGAAGCTGGCAAGAGATTTCTCTTATGCCCGTATCCGAATGAAATTGCGCTGGTATAACCGGAATTATGTGGGGGTTCACTACGGTGGCTCGCTCTATTCGATGACAGATCCCTTTTATATGTTGATGCTCTCGGAGCGACTGGGGCGAGACTATGTGGTGTGGGACAAAGCTGCTCATATCGACTATATCAAACCCGGTCGTTCAACCGTTCGGGCGGAATTTTATGTTTCTGAGGAACTGTTGAAGGATATTCTTGAGAAAACGGCATCGGGTGAGAAATACCTGCCGGAGTTTGAGGTAAAAATTCTGGATGAGTCCGGAGAGTTAGTCGCCCGTGTTATGCGTACGCTTTATATTCGCCGCAAGCGAGAGGCTGTCAATACAAACGACAGCAAACCGGAGTTCATAACGGAAAAAGCCATCTCAGACTGAGATGGCTTTTTTACTGAACGCTACTGGTGTGAATCAGCTGGCGGCTGCCAGTGTCTGGGGTTCGGCTACCGCTGCTCCAGGGCGCTGGAACAGAATTAGGTGATCGGCTTTTACTTCCAGATGCACGGTATCGCCAATATTAAATTCGGCGTGACTGTTAAACATCGATTCCACAACCATTCCGGAAGGCAGCTTCAGGCGATACAGGGTAGCAGAACCGGTAAAGGTAAATTGCTCTACGGTAGCCTGAATCGGGCCCTGAGGGTTATGAATAATATCATCCGGACGCAGGAGTACATCCACCGGTGTCCCGTCTTCCCATGGGTAAGCCCGGTTGCCCTGAATCAGGCCGATCTCGGTGGCGACATTACAGTGGTTTTGCAGTGTGCCGGGGATAAAGTAGCCCTGACCGACAAAGTTGGCTACAAAGCGATTCTGTGGCTCATGGTACAGGTTATAAGGCGTATCCCACTGCTGAAGGCGCCCCTGATTCAGCACCCCCACATAGTCCGCCATCGCAAAGGCTTCCGTTTGGTCATGGGTGACCAGAATGCCGCTGATGTTGAGGCTTTTCAGAATACGGCGTACTTCAAGGCCCAGGTGCTTGCGCAGCTCGAAATCCAGATTGGAGAAGGGTTCGTCCAGCAGGATCATCTGTGGGCGGGGAGCCAGTGCCCGTGCCAGAGCGACACGCTGTTGCTGGCCGCCGGACAGTTCGTGCGGGTAGCGGTGGCCCAGATCGCTCATATTCACCAGATCCAGCATCTCGGCAACGCGCTGCTTGCGTTCGGAATCGCTGAATTTGCGCAGACCAAAGGCAACGTTTTCTGCCAGTGTCAGATGGGGGAAAAGCGCATAATCCTGAAAGACCATGCCGATACGGCGTTCTTCCGGTTGAATCATAAAGCCCGGCGCGGAGATGGTTTCATCATTCAGGGTAATAGAGCCGGAGTACACCGGATCAAAACCTGCGATGGTACGTAAAAGTGTAGTCTTGCCGCAGCCGCTGGGGCCCAGCAGGCAGCAGATATCGCCCTGATTCAGAGCAAAGCTGATCTCTTGGGTGATAACCAGTTGATCGTAGCGGCATTCAATATTGTCGACCTGAAGCAAAGTGCTCATTCAGGATTCCTTACTGGGTGGCAGAGGGCAGATACGCCTGAGCTTTAAATGAAAAAAGCCCGGAAATGACTCCCGGGCTTTTGTGGGTCTGCCGTGCAAAAGCAATTAAGAGTTATTCTCAATTTTGCCCAGAATCAGGAACTCAAGCAAGGCTTTCTGTGCATGGAGACGGTTGCCCGCTTCCTGCCAGATCACAGCACGTTCATCGTCCATCAGCTCAGCGCTGACTTCTTCGCCCCGGTGAGCAGGCAGGCAGTGCATGAAAAGCGCTTCTTTGTCTGCCAGATCCATCATCTCTGTGGTGACCTGATAGCCGGCAAAGGCTTTCTCGCGCTCTTTCTGTTCCTCTTCTTGGCCCATGGAAGCCCAGACGTCGGTCACAACCAGGTGAGAACCGGCAACGGCTTCTTCCGGTTTACGGAAGATTTGGATGCGCTCTTTGTTTGCTTCCAACAGTTCCGGCAGAGGCTCGTAGCCTTCCGGGCAAACAATATTCAGCTGAAAATCAAACTGACGAGCAGCGTTGATATAGGAGTTGCACATGTTGTTGCCATCGCCAACCCAGGTCACGGTCTTGCCCTTGATGCTGCCACGCAGTTCAACAAAGGTTTGTACATCAGCTAACAGTTGGCAGGGATGATAGTCATCAGTCAGTGCATTGATCACAGGAACGCTGGAATATTCAGCAAAACGTTCAACCAGTGCGTGATCAAAGGTACGGATCATGACGGCATCAACCATTTCGGACAGAACACGGGAGCTGTCTTCAACGGGTTCACCGCGACCCAATTGAGTGTCCCGAGGAGAAAGAAAAATAGCACTGCCACCGAACTGGGTCATGCCCGCTTCGAAAGAGACTCGGGTTCGGGTGGATGATTTTTCAAAAATCATACCCAGAACTTTGTTTTTCAGGGGCTCGTAGATCTCACCGGCCTTCAGGCCTTTCTTAATGGTGATCGCCCGCTCGATAACATAGTTGAGTTCTTCCGGAGACAGATCCAGCAGGGTTAAAAAGTGTCTTGCCATTTTCTCGAATTCCAATAAAAGAGTTCATGGACACCGGAATGAGGTGGCGTCCTTAATAGGTCAGTTTTAGCTCGTTTTCTTTCAGGGCGGTGCTGATCTTTGTTCAGACGGTGATGATAAAGGCCTGAACCTAGGACAGCTGCCCATAACTGAAGTCTTTTTTCTCGGCCTTCTTAATTACGCATAGGGTAATCGCAGGCTCTGCTAGCTCAGCTGTTCTCACAAAAAGAGAACGAGGATAAAAACCGCAGCCCCAAAACAGAAAACGGCAGCGAATTGCTGCCGGGAAGATGACCAAATGAGTAAAACTAAAGGCAAATATTGTCGCTGTCAATAAAGTCGCATTTTAAAAAAACGATTGGCTTTTGAAAAAACTGAGTCAGGGACTTGAATCCCTGCTAATGAGGCTGCATTTTTTAATTAAGCGCGGTAAAATTGACTTAATTAGTCGGTTAATACCCGTAAATGCTTTTCCCTGTTTTAAGGAACGCACATGAGCACTACTCTAGATACCATCAAAGAACAGATCGAAAATAACCCTATCCTGCTGTACATGAAGGGTAATCCTCAGATGCCACAGTGCGGCTTCTCTTCTCAGGCGGTTCAGGCGCTGATGGCGTGTGAAGTAAAATTCGCATTTGTTAATATTCTGGATAACCCGGATATCCGTGCTGAGCTGCCTAAGTATGCAAACTGGCCAACCTTCCCTCAGCTGTGGGTGAACGGTGAGCTGGTTGGTGGCTGCGATATCATTATCGAGATGTATCAGTCCGGTGAGTTGAAAACTCTGGTTTCTGAAGCAGCGGCTTCCTGATCTGTCATTGATGACAGTCAGGTTTAATAAGCCCCCTGTTTTATGAAAACCCGCTTTATGAGAACCAAAGTGAGAGCCAGACTTGAATGTCTGGCTTTTGCCTATACCTTATTCAGGTAATGGTTTTTCTAATTCTGACACTTTTAGGTGTCAGAATTTTTTTGTGATTAAGATCTGTTAAAACAACCCAAAATTGGAGAATTAAAATGGGCGTATTGGTTGGAAAAAAAGCTCCTGACTTTACTGCAGCGGCAGTACTGGGTAATGGCGAAATCGTTGAAAACTACAACCTGACTGAAGCGCTGAAAGGCAAATACGGTCTGGTATTTTTCTATCCTCTGGACTTCACTTTTGTTTGCCCGTCTGAGCTGATCGCTCTGGATCACCGCATGGATGAGTTCAAGGCTCGCGGTGTTGAGGTTGTTGCTGTATCTATCGACTCTCAGTTCACGCACAATGCATGGCGTAACACTGCGATCAACGATGGCGGTATCGGTCCTGTTAAATACACCATGGTTGCTGATGTTAAACACGAAATCTGCCAGGCGTATGACGTTGAAGCAGATGGCGGTGTTGCATTCCGTGGCGCATTCCTGATCGACCAGCAAGGCAATGTACGTTCACAGATCGTTAACGATCTGCCACTGGGTCGTAACATGGATGAGCTGATTCGTCTGGTTGACGCGCTGCAGTTCACTGAAGAGCACGGTGAAGTTTGCCCTGCAGGCTGGAACAAAGGCGACAAAGGTATGACTGCATCTCCTGAAGGTGTGGCTTCTTACCTGTCTGGTGAAGCAGACAAGCTGTAATTTTCCTTTTGGAAATGCTTGCTGATAAGCGTTAGTGATAACCCTTAAGCGAAATCCCACCCAATCATTATTGGGAGGGATTTTATGCTTAATGAGCCTTCTGACGTTATATTCATCTGGTGATAGTCAAATTGACTGATCTCATTGTAAAAAACTCAAGCATAGATACTAAATAAAAGCTTTTTATCTTTCCGGGCGCATTTCTTTTTGCTCAAGTTTTTGGATTTCTGAGCCTTCGATAAGCAAGACCGTCAGGTTTGTTTATTCTCTTCTTTAGTACTTGAAACGACTGACAAGTGCACTCAGTTCATGGGATAGTGCAGTCAGGTGGTTGCTGTTTTCGGCAGTCTGCTCGGAGGTATGGGCTGATTCATCGGACATCTGGTTGATCGCCATAATGTTTTGCTCAATCTCCATTGCCACGGCGCTTTGTTCTTCGCTGGCGCTGGCGATCTGATCGTTCATGGATGTAATCTGGCCAACTGAACTTGAGATCGCATTGAGAGCATCGTTGGCAGCTTCTGCCTGCTCTACTGTTTGCTCGGCCTGAGTGCAGCTCTCTTTCATCAGACTGACAGCGTTGTTGGTGTCCGCTTGCAGTGCTGAGATCACTTGCTGAATCTCTTCGGTGGCTTCCTGAGTTCGGCCTGCAAGATTGCGTACCTCATCGGCGACAACGGCAAAGCCGCGACCCTGTTCTCCGGCCCGTGCTGCTTCAATAGCTGCATTCAGTGCCAGCAGATTCGTTTGCTCGGCAATTCCCTGAATGACATTAACCATGCCGGTAATGTTCTCCGACTGCTCCTCAAGTTTGTGAATCGCATCCATGGCGTTGTTGATATTGCCAGAAAGGCCATCAATATCACGGCGGGTGGCGTCGACAACTTTATGCCCGTTAATCGATACCTGATTCGCTGTTTGTGCTGCCTGAGCTGCCTCGGCGGCATTTTTAGCAACATCGGCAACGGTGGCAGCCATCTCATTAATGGCGGTGGCTGCCTGATTGGTCTCCTGAGCCTGACGTTCCAGGCGATGACTGTTATCAAGCGCGATCTGATTCATCGCTTCTGAGGTGTCGTTCAGGCTCTCGCTGGTATCGGCCATCTGCTGAACCATCTCGCGGATATGTCCGGTAAAGCGGTTAAAGGCCCGTGACAGATGGGTGATTTCGTCGTTACCGGATTCGTCCAGTTGTGCTGTGAGGTCGCCATCGCCATGAGCAATTTCGTCCATAGCGTCGTTCAGATGATCCATACGATGCTGAATGACATTGCGATAGATCAGCCACAGAGCCATCAGCATCACCATCAGTAATGAAACCACGAGCCCTGTAATCTTCAAACTGGTGGCGCGGCCAGCAGCCAGCTGGTCTGTGATATCCGTCGTTACCTCAAGAACGCCCCTGACATCACCCATTTTCCAGTCGTTCTTCGGTGTTTGTGGGTGCGAGTTGTGGCAGGCGACACAGGCTTCAGCAGACATTTTGTCTGAGATGGCCACGCGTACCAGCGTTCGGCCATTTTCTTCCGATTGCTTCACGATGGTGCTTTCGGGGTTTTGCACCAGCTGTCGCCAGGCGCTTTGTTCAAACTCATCAAGACGTCGGTTTGCGCGGTTTGGAAAAGGGTACTCGCTGTATAGTTTGAGGATCAGACCTTTGTCTTTCATCAGATCACTCAGGTCATGAATCATGGTAGCGGGTAGTGGAATCTTGTTGGCATGTTGCTTATGGTCGCTGTCCGGTTTGAGCGCTCTGGATGCCAGAACCTTACCCACCACATTCTGAGTGTAGTATTTACGCAGGGTTTTGAACTGGTCGACGGTAGATTGGGAGTTTTCGATAACCCCCTCAACGACGGTCTCACTCATCTGTTTAGGGATAAAAAACACCAGAATCAGCATGATAATGGCGATCAGGGCAACAATAGGTACAGCCATCTTGCCAAACAGGCCCAGATTTCTCATTGGTCAATCCTTATAACAGTATGCATTCCATTTGCTTGTGGCGAGAGCCGGACTGCGAATGCGTCAAAATCATGAAAACTGTCTGCATTATGGGGGAGTTTGTCAGATCATAAAGTAACACTTTGTATAGGGATTTTTGTCTGATGGTTTCAGGATTGCTGCGGGTGTTCGTTTTGCACTGCCTGACGGCTTGCTGTAAAATCTCGGCCCTTTTCTGCCTACCGGCATACCCATCACTGCAATTCAGTCTGAGGTACTCATGGACTCCACCCGTTATTTGACGCCTGCTCAAATGAAAAATGATGTTTTATCCGGCTTAACGGTCGCCCTGGCACTTGTGCCGGAAGCTGTTGCTTTTGCCTTCGTCGCCGGTGTTGAACCTCTGGTGGGTCTGTATGCAGCCTTTATGGTGGGGCTGGTGACGGCCTGCATTGGTGGTCGTCCGGGGATGATCTCCGGTGCAACGGGTGCCCTGGCGGTGGTGATGGTGTCTCTGGTGGCTCAGCACGGTGTTGAATACCTGTTTGCTGCGGTAGTGCTGATGGGCTTCTTCCAGATCGCAGCCGGGGTCTTCAGGCTAGGTAAGTTTATCCGTATGGTGCCGCATCCGGTGATGCTGGGCTTTGTAAACGGTCTGGCTATTGTGATTTTTCTGGCTCAGCTGGGGCAGTTCAAAGTTAAAGATGAAGCCGGCAATATGACCTGGATGACCGGGGAGCCCATGATGATTATGGCTGGCCTGATTTTGCTGACCATGGCGATCATCCACTTCCTGCCTAAGCTGACCAAAGCGATCCCTTCCTCTTTGGCTGCCATTGTGACGGTAACGCTGATTGTGATCTTTATGGATCTGGATGCGCGCTCGGTTCAGAATGTTCTGGCCGATATGACCAATGATCCTCTGGCTTCAATTGCTGGGGGTTTTCCTGAGTTTCATATCCCTGTGGTTCCTATGTCACTGGAAACACTTTGGATTATCCTGCCTTACTCTCTGATTCTGGCCGCTGTTGGTCTGATTGAATCTCTGTTAACTCTTAGTCTGATTGATGAAATGACCGAAACCCGTGGTCGTGGTAACAAAGAGTGTGTGGGTCAGGGTTCAGCCAACATTCTGACTGGTCTCTTTGGGGGGATGGGTGGTTGCGCCATGATCGGCCAGAGTATGATCAACATTAACTCCGGTGGTCGTGGTCGTTTGTCCGGTATTACGGCTGCGGTATTCCTGCTGCTGTTTATTCTGTTTGCGTCGTCACTGATTGAGATGATTCCGATTGCTGCGCTTGTGGGTGTGATGTTTATGGTGGTGATCGGTACCTTTGAATGGGCCAGTCTGCGTATGATGGGTAAAATTCCTAAGTCGGACGCCTTTATCATTGTGCTGGTTTCCGGTGTAACTGTTGTGACGGATCTGGCGATTGCCGTGATTGTGGGGGTGATCGTTTCCGCGCTGATCTTTGCCTGGCAGAACGCCAAGCATATTCAGGTTCGCATTATTGAAGAAGATGACAATCACCGCGTTTATGAACTGACCGGTCCGTTGTTCTTTGCATCGATCAACAACTTCCGTGAGCAGTTTGATCCTAAAAATGACCCGCAGGATGTGGTTCTGGATTTCCGTAATTCCCGTGTAAGCGATCACTCTGCACTGGAGGCGATTGATGCTCTGGCAGAGAAATATATCGCTGCAGGCAAGACCCTGCACCTGCGTCATCTGAGCGGCGAGTGCCGTGACCTTCTGCAGAAAGCGGGTGATCTGGTGGAAGTGAATGTGATTGAAGATCCTAAGTACCATGTTGCAACGGACAAGCTGGCGTAATGACAGCTGAGGTTACTTTCCAGCCGGAGCAGGTCTCCGGCGCAGAAGACAGGCAGGATGAGATCCTGCCTGTTTTGTATCAGGACGAACATCTGGTGGTGGTCAACAAGCCCTCCGGTTTGCTGGTGCACCGCAGCCCCATTGATCGTCATGAAACCCGCTTTGCCCTGCAGATGGTGCGAAATCAGATTGGTCAAAAGGTGTTTCCGGTTCATCGCCTTGATAAGCCCACCTCAGGGGCTCTGGTATTTGCCTTAAGCTCAGAGGTCGCCCGCAGGCTGGGTGAGCAGATGATGGCCCATGAGGTTGATAAAACCTATGTGGCTGTGGTGCGGGGTTATGCACCGGAAGCCGGAGAGATTGATCATGCGCTGGTGGAAGAGCCGGATAAACGCATTAAGGGCTCAAAAGAGAAAAGTGAGCCTCAGGCTGCGTTCAGCCGGTATCGGTGTCTGGCAACGGCCGAACTGAATGTCTGTATCGAGCGCTATCCGCAAAGCCGGTTTTCTCTGGTTGAGGTAAAACCGGAAACCGGACGCCGGCATCAGATTCGCCGTCATCTGAAGCATATCAACCACCCGATAATCGGGGATGCCAAGCATGGTCGCGGGCGGTATAACCGCTACTTCAAGGAAAATCTTGCGAGTGATCGGTTACTGCTGGCGGCCACCGAGATCGCTTTTCAGCATCCGGTGACAGGGCAGCCATTAACGATTAAGGCTCCCCTTGAGGAATCCATGCAGCAGATTATGTCCCGTTTGGGCTGGGACACTTGGGTGCAACAGCTATCTTAATGACGGTTTTTATTTTTAAGACCGGATTGATTAGATTCAGAAGAATACAGAGTCATGCAGATGAATGATGATTACGGTTTTCGTTTTGGCGGGATCTCCCGTTTGTATGGTGCGGTTGCGGCTGAGGCCTTTTTCAGGGCTCATGTAGCGGTGGTGGGTATCGGCGGTGTGGGGTCCTGGGGGGCGGAAGCGCTGGCCCGCAGTGGTATCGGTAAAATCACGCTGATCGATCTGGATGATATCTGCACCTCCAACATTAACCGTCAGATTCATGCGATGGATGGTCAGGTCGGGCGGCCGAAAGTGGACGCCATGGCTGAGCGTATCCGAGCAATCAATCCGACCTGTGACGTGCATGCGGTTTCTGCTTTTGTGACCGAAAAGAATGTGGCTGAACTGATGCTGAAAGAGTTTGATTATGTGCTGGACGCTATCGACTCGGTGAAGCATAAGTGCGCCATGATCGCTTATTGCCGACGTAACAAGATCCCGCTGATTACCATTGGCGGGGCCGGTGGGCAGACTGATCCGCTGCAGATTAAGATTGCCGATCTGAGCAAAACAGAGCAGGACCCGCTTCTGGCTAAGACCCGAAATCAGCTGCGTCGTCAGTATGGCTTTCCCACGAATCTGAAACGACGTTTTTCTGTAGAGGCGGTCTACTCAACGGAACAGCTGATGTACCCGTCCGATGATGGCGAGGTGTGTCATCAGAAACCGGATAATGGCGAGTCGACAAGACTGGATTGTCGTAGCGGTTTTGGTGCGGTAACGGTTGTGACCGGAACCTTTGCATTTGTCGCGGTGTCACGCATTCTGAAAAAACTGGCGGCTAAAGCTCAATGGCCTGAGTCCAGTTGAATATCGAACTCAGGCCATGGCAGCCGGATAAATAAAGTGTCCAACTTTATGGGGTCACTTCACTAGCGGGCTTTTTGCGGATAAGACCAAACTGACAAAGAATCAGTCGATTACATTAATAATCTGCTGCGCCAGTTCTTTTAATGATGCGCTGGCTTCACTCAGGCCATCCTGCGCGGTATCCATCTCATTCAGGCTCTTTTCGATCACTTTGGAGAAGTAGTCTTCCTGTTCCAGGGTTAGATCCAGCTCATGGAAGCTGCTCCGAATTTCCAGAACAATGTTGTTGATCTGCATAGCCATCTTGCCTTCGTGGCCGCTGATCTCGCTTCCCAGCTGATCGATAATGGTCTGTACTTGGGCAAGAATCCCTTTCAGAGCTTTTTCCCGTTCGAGGTCCAGATATTTTGCCTCGAGTCCTTCGATAATAACGGCAGTGACATCCCGCAAACGCCCATAATTAACTTCATCATCAACCGGCATATTCTTGATCAGGAAAGAGACGTGGTTATCGTTCAGAATGGTGCGGTTGTCAAAGTCGTACAGGCGTCCGACGCCTCTTAGTAGCTCAAAAATATTCAGTTCAATTGGGCTGCATTCACCATTAACCTGATCAAAAGAGTGAATCTCTTTGCCGTGGAACTGCAGGCTGGTAATCAGATTCAGGTTCCCCATCATTTCAAAGAAGTGTTTGGCGACCTCTTCAAGAGAGTTGGCTTGCATACTGTTTTTGAAGAACTGCAGTACATAACCGTATTGAGAGGCTTCTGCCATGGACTGAAAAGCCATTGTCCTGGAGAAAGCTTCCTGATCTTTCAGGTTGCGCTTACCCAGCTGGTACTGACCTACCGCCTGAACCTTGGCGAACAGCTCTTTCATCTCAAAGGGTTTGGGTACGAAATCATCACCGCCAGCGTCATAAGCTTTTAGCCGCTCTTCTAACGAGTTATGGCCCGATACGAAGATGACGGAAAATTCCTGATCGGATTCTTTCAGCTCCCGACAAAGTTCGATACCGCTTTTACCGGGCATATTAATATCCAGCAGAACGATATCCGGCTTGTGTTCTCTGAACAGGGCTTCGGCATCATCTGTTGTTGTCGCTGTGAAGAGATTGTATTCGCCTTCCAGCATGTCACTGACCATTTCGCAGTGCATCTCGTCATCGTCAACGATCAGAAGTGTTAGCTCATTCATGCTTGTGTTCCTCAGTCGTCAGCCGGTGGGGGCAGCTTATTGTTATGTTGATCTTTTGTATCAGATCGAATTAAAAATTGCGGGTGGGGATCTGGTGTTTTGCTCTAGTTTGCTGCGTCGGGTTTTTTGCCGATGTAAGTTTTGGCCCACTGAATAAAGTCATCCGGTGGTAAGGCTTTACTGTAGAGATAACCCTGGCCGATATCGCAGCCCATCTCTTTGAGAGCATCACGGATTTCATTGGTTTCGATGCCCTCGGCAACACAGCGCACGTTCAGTTGTCTTGCCAATGAAATAGATGATTCCACAATCGCTTTAGAGATCGGACTGCTTAACAGGTGAAAAACAAAGCTCTTGTCGATCTTTATCTCGTTGAAGGGCAGCTGATTCAACTGCGCTAAAGAGGAGTAGCCGGTACCAAAATCATCAATGGAAAGATAAAACCCCTTCAGCCGTAACCGTGTCAGGGTATCAAGTACCGCCTGATTGTTATTGCTCAGGCCGATTCGCTCGGTTATCTCAAAAGTGATTAACTCTGCGGGTATGGCATGATCTTTTAAAAGCCGTAACATCAGGTTGGGCAGATTCAGCTCGTTAAGGTAAGCGGCTGATAAATTGATGGACGTTTGCACCGGAGTGAGCCCAAGGCTCTGCCAGCGAATCATTTGCGTCATAGTTTGCTGAATAACACTTTCTGTCAGTGGCAAAATTTGTTGATTACTTTCGATCTCTGGCAGAAATTCATCCGGCATTATCAGGCCATTAGGGTGGTGCCAGCGAACCAGAGCTTCAACTCCGTGCAGCTCGCCTGTTTTCAGATCTATCTGTGGCTGATAGTAGGCAACAAACTCATCGTTAGAAATGCTCCGGGCGATGTCACTATGGGTAAATTTTTGCGCATCGGATTTTGCTGAAAGCTTGGTGCCACTCGGCCGGGTTTGAACAAAGGGCTGCTCCAGCAGGTCTTTTAGCATCTGTATGCTGAAGGGCTTATTCAGTTGACCCAGCACGGGTACATTCAGTCGGTCTGCCAGTTTATGGGCTCCGTCAAGCACTGAGCGCTCGAAGCCTGTCATCAGTATCAGTTGCGGTTTAACGGCGAGGGTGCCTAGGTGATTGATAATTTCAATACCGTCGACTTCAGGCATGGAAAGATCCAGAGCGAGTATATCCGGCATAGGGATAAGTTTAAGTTCACTCAGGCTGCTCAGCTGGCTGCATTGCTCAGTGGTAAAACCCAGCATATCGGCTACATCGCTGACCAGCTCACAAATATCCTGCTCATCATCAATAACCAGTAAGTGTTTTTCTACCGGTGCTGAAATGTTGTTCATAGATTCTCCATGGCCTTAACTATTCCTGATCGTTGACCTGCCCAGGGGTTTAGTTCCATTGCCAATGGCTTAGGATATGAAGAATATCCTGACGGCCAAAGGGCTTCTTCAAGAGTTCGCAGGAAAAGCTGCGAGCTTCGGCAAGGCTGATATTTTCAGCATAGCCTGATGCCAGAATGACGTGCGTATCCGGTGAATGTTCTTTGATCCATTGAGCCAGGTTGACACCATTTTCATCGCCGGGCATCACGATATCTGAGAGCACCAGAGAGAAGTCTCTGGGCTCATTCTCAATGACCTGACGGGCATGGGCTGCGGTTTCTGCCTGCTTGACCTCAAAACCTATCGCTTCGAGTATTTCGCTGAGTGAGGAGCGGATATCTTCTTCATCATCGACCACCAGTGCGGTATGACCAGGAGAGATATCGATATGAGGAATGAAACTCTTGAGAGGGCTGCCATTATTTGATGTCGCTTCTGTTCTGGGGAGCCACAGATAGAAGGTGGTGCCAACACCTTCGCGACTTTCCAGCTCAAGAAAGCCACCGCTGCGTTTGGCAAAACCGTACACCATGCTAAGCCCCAGTCCTGTCCCTTTGCCTTTCTCTTTCGTTGTGAAGAAGGGGTCGAAGATTTTCTCCTGCAGCTCTTTTGGGATGCCTGTCCCGGTATCTCTGACATAGATGCAGGTGTAGTTACCTGGCTGGCGGTCACGAACGATCAGAGGGCTATCCATATCCAGACATATATTTGATGCGCCTATCGTCAGGGTCCCGTGGCCATCCATTGCGTCCCGGGCATTAATAGCCAGATTGATCATCACATCTTCAAAATCCCCTCTATCAATAAGTACCGGCCAGAGGTTCGTTGCTATCTCAAGTACAACCTGAATATTTTTGGTTAGAGATTTAGTCATCAGTTCAATCAGATCACCCAGGATATCGTCAATCTGGCAAACTTCACTGTTAATCTGTTGTTGGCGGGAGAACTGCATCAGCTTGTGGGTCAGGCTTGTGGTTCGTGTTGCTGCTTTGGTGATGGCGTTGATATGTTTGGTTGCCTTTTCATTGTCTGCGAGTTTCATCTCCAGCAGTTCTGCATGCCCTTTAATAATATTGGTGATGTTGTTGAAGTCATGGGCGATACCACCCACCAGCTGACCAATGGCCTCCATTTTTTGAGTCCGGCGCAGACTGCTTTCGATCCGTTTTTTCTCGGTAATATCGTGGACCACCATCAGAATCGAAGGTCGTGATGAGAGATTAATGGAGTGTGAGTGTATCTCCACATCAACCACCTCACCGGAATATTTCTGCATGCGACTTTCCAGTACATGGTAGTTGCCGCTCTCATTGTTCATAGAAACCAGTGCATGAATATCCATCACCTGCTGAATCGGTATCAGATCGTAGATACCCTTGCTGAGCATCTCACTGAGTGAGTAGCCAAAAACTTCGGTCGCTGTATGGTTGACCGCGATAAACTGAAAGCTATTCCGGTCAAAGGCCATCATCGCCAGAGGACTATCAAAGAAAAGCAGTCGAAACTGTTGCTCCTGTTGAATCAGATCGCTCTGTATCTTCTGGCGGTGTTCGTTCAGAACCAGAATGTGCAGATAGTTGGCGACCTCACGGACAAAGTTGTACTGATCTTCATGCCAGAGCGTACGTTCGGAGTTCTCAACCATCAGAAAGCCGATCAGGTTGCTGTTTTTAATAAATGCCGCACAGATCAGCGTGGCGGTTTGGTTTCGTTGAAGATACTCCTGGGACAAGAAGCTGTTGTTGGGTTTTGGACCATTAAGATTAGACAGAGAAAGCACCCGAACCTGTTCGAGTTGGCGGACAAATGTTGCGTTGCTATTAAGTAGTAGGGGGGCGCTTTCACAATAATCGGCTTTACCTTGGTTTATCTGTACTGCATTTCTGAAAACCGGAGATCCTTCTTCTGAAAGCCAGATACCGACTCTTGGGGTCTTAAGTGTCGCTGACGCCAGCTGGCAGATATCCCGTACCAGATTTTCAAAAGGGGCCTCTTCCTGTGTGGCTATCCGCGCGACTTCCAATGTTGCCCGTTGCTGTTTCTGAATACGGAAGGCTCTTTCGTGGCGTTCTGTTTTGGTTTCCATCTCAGCGCGAATATCCTGCACCTGAATTGAAAACAGTAATTCGGAATGTTGAATGAAAGGGTTGCAGGCTATTCGTACGTTGATCAGTTTCCCTGTTTTGCTGAAGGCCTTTAATTCTTGGAAGTGATCGGGGTCTTTCTGGTGAAGGTTGAGCTGGAGCTTGGGTATTATTCGGGTCAGAGGCTGACCTGTTAGCTTTTCTGAGGGGAAAGCCAGCAGGCTTTCGGCTGCTGTATTGTGATGGATAATGATGCCTTCAGCGGTTGTGATAAATCTAGGATCTTTACTGTTAATAAACTGATAGTCGTATGTATTTTGGGTATCTTGTGGGGTTTCGACGGCGGGGCTGCTGATCAGCTCTCGCTCGTCTTCCGGTTTTTGCTCGTCGTGCATTAACAGGTTGATGCAAAGTGAGATCAGAGGCTCCAGGCCAACAATCTCTTCCTGTGTGTAGTTATCCTGTCGGCCGAAAAGAACCAGAATGCCTTTCTTATCCCCCAAGACATTATTTAGGGGGATCAAAAGCAGACGCTGGAACAAACGCCAGGCCATTGTATTGCTCAGTTCAGCTTTGACTGCTGTAGAGCTATTGGCGATCAGCGGACTGGTTCGTCTCATTTGAGGGAGCAGGCAGGACAGCATGTCTGCTGCGTTATTCTGTAAGTGTTGCTTATCCATCGGGTTTTCAGGGTCATGAGCTGAAAACTCTGAAATAAGAGTGCCCGAATGATTGTGCAGCAGAAAAGCGAAGCGGCTCCCGGATTGTCTGATTAAGGCTTCAAGTGCAGTGGTTAAGATCTCAGGCAGGGGTGTGCCCTGTTCCTGTTGAGCTAACAGCTGCAGTGTCGTTCGCAAAGCTTTCTGTGATGCTTCTGGTGAACCTGCCATGGCATTCCTTGGGTATCATGTTCAGAGAGTCTTTAACTGACCGCTGTTTAAGAACTAGGTTACTAGGCAAAGAAAATCAAACACTAAGATGCGTTTTTATTGTTGTTTTGCAGTAGGTCATCTTAATAGTGCTGCTTGTGCTGCATACGCATTGTGCATACCATCAAGGCATTTTTTCATCGAGATACTTTCTGACAAAACAGATCTTTTCTGGAGCCCTTTATATGCACTACCCGGAAACCAAACTTCCAAAAGTGGGTACCACTATTTTCAGTGTTATGTCTCAGCTGGCTGCTGAACATAAGGCGGTCAATCTCTCACAGGGTTTCCCTGACTTTGATGGCCCTCAAATGATCCGGGATCGTGTCTCTCACTATATGCAATCCGGTGCTAATCAATATGCGCCTTTTGTCGGAGTGCCTGCGTTACGGCAGGCGATTGCAGAGAAAGTAGATCGACTTTATGGGGCTAAGGTTGATGTGGATGCTGAAGTGACAGTGACCTCCGGCGCTTCTGAAGCTATCTTCTGTGCGATCAGTGCGACGGTCCGTCAGGGTGATGAAGTGATTGTTTTTGATCCCTGTTATGACTGTTATGAGCCTGCTATTGAGCTTAATGGGGGGATCTGCCATCACGTAGCACTGGATTTGCCGGAATTCAAAATTAACTGGCAGGCCCCGGCGGATGCGATTTCTCCCCGGACCCGCATGATCATCGTTAATGCACCTCACAATCCCAGTGGCGTGAGCCTGAGCCGGGAGGATCTGGATAAGCTGGCTGAGCTGATTCGGGATACTCATATACTTCTGCTGGGTGATGAGGTTTATGAGCATATCGTTTTTGATAACATGCCTCATAACAGTCTTCTGACCCATGAAGAGCTGGCAAAGCGTAGTTTTGTTATTTCTTCTTTTGGCAAGACTTACCATATTACCGGTTGGAAAATCGGCTACTGTGTTGCACCTAAGGCGCTTTCGTCAGAGTTACGCAAAGTCCATCAATACATTGCGTTCTGTTCACCAACACCTATGCAGCTGGCGATTGCGGACTATATGAATGCCCATCCGGAATATGAGAATGAGCTGCCGGCTTTCTATCAGGAGAAACGGGATATTTTCTGCCGTGAAATCCAGAATAGCCGATTCGATTTTACGCCATCACAGGGCACCTATTTTCAGCTGGCAGATTACAGTCAGATCAGCGATTTGGATGATGTCAGTTTTGCTCGCTGGCTGACTGCTGAAGCCGGTGTCGCTGCCATTCCGGTGTCTGTTTTTTGCGAGAGACCCGATGCGGAGATGAAGCTGGTGCGTTTCTGTTTTGCTAAAAATGAAGCCACACTTAAACAGGCAGGAGAGTTGCTATGTCGTCTCTAGAGAGTAATGAGCAGGAAATACTGAATGAACTCAGAGTAACACTGGTCCAATCGGAGCTTTTCTGGCACGAACCGGAAAAGAACCGTGCCATGTTTGCTGATAAGTTGGCGCCTTTAGCAGGGCAAACCGATCTTGTTATTCTGCCTGAAATGTTTACTACTGGTTTCTCTATGGAGCCGGAGGCGATTGCCGAGGCTGCTGATCAGAAAACGTTGCAATGGATGCAGCATCAGGCGGCTTCGATTTCAGTGGTTGTTTGTGGCAGTGTGGCCGTTAAGGATGATGCCGGTTGTTATAATCGCTTCTATTGGGTGCAGCCAGACGGCCAATGGCAATCTTATGATAAACATCATCTCTTTCGGATGGCGGGAGAGCATAAGCATTATCAGGCTGGCCAGAGTCGCGACGTGATTCACTATAAAGGCTGGCGCATTTTTCCTCAGATCTGTTATGACCTGCGTTTTCCTGTCTGGAGCCGCAATCATGATGAGTATGATCTTGCCATCTATGTGGCTAATTGGCCGGAAGTGCGTGAGCATCCATGGCAGATACTTCTTCAGGCGCGTGCTATTGAAAACCTATGCTATGTGGCTGGGGTTAACCGCGTTGGAACGGATGGTAATGGGTTTCCGTACAGTGGGCGTTCGGCACTGATCGACTTTAAAGGCCATAGCCTGGGAGACCATGACAAAGGTGAAGCCTTTGTTGACACTTACCGGATCGATCGGATGGCTCTGCAGGATTTTCGCACGGCATTTCCGGCCTTTGAGGATGTCGACGTCTTCCGTTTAGAGTAAAGAGACAGTGCTCTGAAATCCATGAAAAACCTCCCGAAGTATCCTCTTCAGGAGGTTTTTCTGTTTAGACGCTCGTTACAGGAAAAGGAAAAATCTCTTAAAAGGAGTCACGCTCAGAAAAAGGCATACTTAATGCCCAGCCCCAGCAGCATGCTGGATAGAATCGGTTGCAGAACCCGGTTAGGAAGACGGTTGCCCAGGCGGGTACCTAAGTGAATGGCAGGCAAGGAGCCCACTAGCAGCGCTGCCAGCAGCTGATAGTCCACATTACCGAGGAACATATGGCCAATACCGGCAATCAGGGTCAGAGGCACGGCATGCGCCAGATCGGTACCGATAATACGAATCGCACTGAGCGCAGGGAAAAGAATCAGCAGAATAGCGGCACCAAAAGCGCCTGCCCCCACAGAGGAAAGGGTGACACAGAAGCCCAGTAATACACCCATCGCAACCGTAAAGCGGTATTTATGCTGTTCAAGAAAACGGCGAACCGGGCCATCCTGAGTCGCATGCATTTTGTTAATGCGGCTTTTCAGCAGCAGCACACCGGCCGTCAGCATCAGCATAACACCCAGGCTATGGGTTAGCAGGTGGGCGTAGCTTTCCGGAGAAGGAAAGTAGTTTGCCAGCAGCCACACGGTAACCGCTGACACAGGCAGGCTGCCCAGAGCGAGAGACCCCATGATTTTCCAGTCGACCGTTTTTTGCTTGTGATGAGCTATAACACCGCTGGCTTTCGTGATGGATGCATAGAGCAGATCGGTACCAATCGCTATATGAGGCGGGAAACCAAACAGTAGTAGCAGAGGGGTCATCAGAGAGCCCCCGCCAACACCGGTCAGACCTACGGCAAGGCCGACGGCTGCACCGGATAAAATGTAGAGTAGTAAATCCATATAGACTCAGCTTATGCATTTAAGAGGTTTGCTCGGTAACCAGAGCGGATACAGTCAGCAACAGGCTGTATTTGGGTTCAACAGACTGTTAGTGCTGGGCTTTCTAATCGCATTAGGGTGATACTGCGGCTTAATCTATCGTGTCTGCTATATTCTTAAAAGTAATGTTTGCTTATATTTTTATGGCATAATATTCTTAAAAATCGATGACCCGAGATGATCGCGTGCTTAAAGGGCGAGGCAGCCCTGCGATCCGATTAATGAGGAAGGTGGAATGAAATTACAGCAGCTGAGATATATCTGGGAAGTTGCCCACCATGATCTTAATGTGTCGGCCACCGCGCAAAGTTTGTATACCTCTCAGCCTGGTATTAGTAAGCAGATACGCTTGCTGGAAGATGAATTAGGTATTGAGATTTTTGCCCGTAGTGGCAAGCACTTAACGCGTGTAACGCCAGCCGGGCAGGAAGTGATTGATCTGGCTGGTCAGATCCTGAGAACCGTTGATAATATCAAGCAGGTGGCTCAGGAGTTCAGCGATGACAAAAAAGGTAGTCTGAGCCTTGCGACCACCCACACGCAGGCCCGTTATGCCTTGCCGGGGGTGATCAAGGACTTTATCAGCAAGTATCCTGATGTTTCTCTGCATATGAAGCAGGGGACACCGATTCAGATTTCAGAAATGGTGTCTGAAGGTGCTGCGGACTTTGCCATTGCAACCGAAGCGATGGAGTTGTTCAGTGATTTAGTTATGCTGCCCTGTTATCGCTGGAACCGCTGCGTTTTGGTCCCTAAAGATCATCCCCTGACCAAAGTGAAGCAACCCTTGTCCCTTGAAGCCGTAGCGGAACACCCGATCGTGACCTACGTGTTTGGTTTTACGGGGCGTTCCAAGCTGGATGAAGCTTTCAGTGAGAAAGGCCTGAAGCCTAAAGTTGTCTTCACCGCTGCAGATTCTGATGTGATTAAAACCTATGTACGTATGGGGATGGGCGTGGGTATTGTCGCGGGTATGGCTTATGACGAACAGGCTGACTCAGATATGGTTGCCTTGGATGCCAGTCATCTGTTTGAATCCAGCACGACCAAGATCGGGATTCGTCGCGGCACCTTTATGCGGGGTTATATGTACGATTTTGTTACCCGATTTGCACCGCATCTGGATCGAGACCTGATCGATGAAGCTCTGGCCTGCAGCTCCAAAACAGATCTTGAAGCTCTGTTTGACGATATTGAACTGCCGGTTCATTGATCTGTCGGTTCATTATCTGATACGTGTCGTTCGCTAAAACAGAAAGGGCATCCATTTGGATGCCCTTTCTGCGTTTAAACAGTCTTACTTCTGCGGTCTTTATTTCTGCAGGCCTTATTTCTGCAGGCCTTATTTCTGCAGGTTGCCCGCATGCAGACCGCACTCTTTATGAGTGGCTTCTTCCCACCACCAGCGGCCTTCACGTTCATGCTGATTTGGCAGCACCGGACGGGTGCATGGCTCACAACCGATACTGGTGAAGCCGCGCTCATGCAGTGGGTTGTAGGGTACATCGAACATACGGATATATTCCCAAACCTGCTGCGAACTCCAGTTAGCCAGTGGGTTGAATTTCACCAGTGGGCTTTCCTCGGTGCCGAAGGCTTTGTCCATCTCCGCAACCGGTACGCTGTTGCGCGTGCCTGGGCTCTGGTCTTTACGCTGGCCGGTAATCCAGGCATCCAGTGTGCTCAGTTTACGGCGCAGTGGTGCAACCTTACGTACGCCACAGCATTCCTGGTGGCCATCTTCAAAGAAGCTGAACAGCCCCTTTTCTTTAACGAAAGCCTCCAGTGCCTGATGCTCCGGTGACACAATATCAATCTGAATGCCGTAACGCTTACGCACTGTCTCGATGAACTGATAGGTTTCAGGATGAAGTCGGCCTGTGTCCAGAGAGAAAACCTGCAGCTGGCTCTTGTCTTTAATCACTTTGCTGGCGATTTCGACCAGAACGACGTCTTCAGCGCCACTGAATGAGATGGCGATATTGCCGAACTCTTCCAGGGCTTTTTCGATAATTTTCTTCGGTGATTCGGTGTCAAACTCCAGCGCGAACTGGTTAGCGTTGAACGTGCTCATGTCTTGTCCTGTTATGTCGTGGCGACTGGCATTCCGCCAGTGCTCATCAAGCGGTCTGATTCTGCGATCATTATTTTGGCTATAAAGTACCAGTTACTTAGAAGAAAAATAAATAAAAAGTGCTTCTATGAATATGCCGTTATGATGCAGAAAGAGGCTCTTTGTTGAGCTGTGGCAGATTAGCGCTGCGTCCTCTGGTCTGACTTAAAAGGCATTCTGTGATAGTCTTTTGCCGCTTGAAGACTTGCCTGCGACCTTTGTGGAGCGCCATGGCAGGCCTATTCAATAAGAAATGACCCTATTACCCACTCGTTATAGAAGGATTATTCCGTGGAACTGGCATGTCTTGACCTTGAAGGTGTTCTGATCCCTGAAATCTGGATCGCATTTGCAGAAAAAACCGGTATTGAAGAGCTGAAAGCTACGACACGGGATATCCCGGATTACGATGTGCTGATGAAACAGCGTCTGCGTATTCTGGATGAAAATGGCCTGAAACTGCCGGACATCCAAGCGGTTATCGCAGAGCTTGAGCCTCTGGAAGGTGCAAAAGAGTTTACTGATTGGCTGCGTGAACGTTTTCAGCTGGTGATCCTGTCTGATACCTTCTATGAGTTTGCAGCACCTCTGATGGCTCAGCTGGGTTTCCCGACACTGCTGTGTCACAAACTGGAAGTTGACGAAGAAGGTCGTATTACCGACTACACCCTGCGTCAGCGTGATCCTAAGCGTCAGTCAGTACGCGCATTCCAGCTGCTGAACTACCGTGTCATCGCGGCGGGCGATTCCTACAATGACACCACCATGCTGGCTCAGGCGGAGCAGGGGATTCTGTTCCATGCGCCGGACAACGTGATTGCTGAGTTCCCTCAGTTCCCAGCGGTTCACACCTATGAAGATCTGAAGGATGAGTTCCTGAAGGCGAGTAACCGTAACCTGAGTAAGTAAAGGAGCTTCAGAGACTTATATGAAACTGGCTGCACACTGTTTATATAATTATAGGCGGTGCAGCCTTTTTCTAATCTACAATTCGATACTGTCGCCGCTTTTTATACATGTGACCTGATAATCTTTCAGGTGATGATGAAGCTCTTCTGATATCTGAATTTCCAGTCCTGGCTTCAGGTGTGAAATCAGAAGGTGGGGTTTATGGTTGAGTTTACGGATATCATCCGCAAGGATTGCTGGTGTGTAGTGTTGCGCCATCTTGCTTAGGTTTTCCATACAGTCCGGATAGCCGGATTCAATCATCAGGGTATTAAGCGAGGGCAATTGGTTAAGTGCTTGCCAAAGGCTGTCATTCGTCGCAGTGTCACCACTGAAAGCAAAGTTTTTGCCTTCTTTGTTTTCAACGCAGTAGCCAACGCCAGGTACAACGTGTTCAACCGGGATCGAGGTTACTTTTCTGTCGCCAACCTGAATGCTGGTGTGCGGCTGCATGATGTTAAATTTTAGTACAGGATTATCTTTCGTTGGTAGTTCTGAAAAGTCAGGCCAAATAGACCAGTTAAAGATATGTTCTTTTAAAGCTTTGATGGTTTCCGGTAGACCATAAACCTGAATGGGTTCTTCGATTTGGCTGAATATACTGTCCACAAGAAAAGGCAGGAAGGCAATGTGGTCTAAATGTGAATGAGAAATGAAGATGTGGCGAATTTTTGCCATCTGCTGAAGCTGCAGATCACCCACGCCGCTACCTGCATCCAATAGAATGTCGTCATCAATCAGGATTGATGTTGTTCGGTTGCCGGGCCCTATGCCTCCACTGCAACCTAGAATTGAAATCCACATCTTATACTTTTCCTTGCAAGCTTGGTCTTGTCGTTAGAATGTTACGTTGGTGCTCATCCCTGGTAACTTCGCAACATCTATTTCGTCAATTTGTTCGGGTTTCAGAAACTTTCGGGCATATCCCATATAGACTTGAGAGTTTACAAACAGCTTGAAAATATCCGGATCCAGATGGTTCTCTTCAACCATACGCCCCATGATGGTGAGTGTCTGCGATAGCGGCATCGCTTTCTTATACGGTCTGTCTGATGAAGTCAGTGCTTCAAAAACATCCGCAACGGCCATTATTCGAGCTTGAATCGACATTTGGTCACGGGTTAAACCTTTGGGGTAGCCTTTGCCGTCCATTCTTTCATGGTGACCGCCCGCGTATTCGGGAACATTTCGCAGGTGTTTCGGGAAGGGCAGCTGTTCGAGCATGCGAATGGTGAGAGTCATGTGATTGTTGATGATCTCCCGCTCTTCAGGGGTAATTGTCCCACGACGTATTGTCAGGTTGTAACATTCCTCATCAGTAATCAGGGGCTGTTGTTTATCTGTCATATCAGTCCAGCTCAGCCTGGAAAGGCTTTGAATCCGGCTAACCTGTTCATCGGCCATATACTCGCTTCCGGTGTTGCAGTTTTTAACATAACTCAGGTCTTCCGCAAGGGACTGTGCCAGCTTTTGATAATTATCAATAATTAAAGTGTGATCTGTTTCTCCTTTTTCCAATGCTTTAATCCTTTGTTTTAGCATGGAAATTTCTAAGTCTCGTCTCAGGATTTCGAAACGGGCAGCAACAAGTTCAATGCGATCATGAATGGTTTCCAGCTTGGTCGCTTTTTCAACAACATGTACCGGAGTGGTGATCTTTCCACAGTCATGCAGCCAGGAAGCGACCTTAAGCTCGTACCGGTCTGCTGGGTCCATAGAGAATTCTTTGAAGTAGTCATCGCTGCTTTGATGCGCCGCTTCAGCGATCATCATAGTAGCTTCAGGAACCCGGCGGCAGTGGTTGCCAGTATGAGGTGATTTTTCATCAATGGCGGTTGCGATCAGTTTGATAAAGGCATCAAACAGGTTTTGCATCTCGTCAATTAGGCCTTGGTTAGTAAGGGCTACAGCAGCCTGAGAGGCCAGAGATTCAGCAAGTTTTTGATCTTGCTGAGAAAAGGGGATGACGTTTCCGCTTTCGTCCTCAATTTTATTCAGCAATTGAAGCACTGCCATGATGTCATTTTCATGGTTCGTCATTGGAATCGTCAGGAAGGATTTAGAGCGGTAGCCGGTGCTTTCATCAAACTTGCGAGTGCCACTGAAATCGAAATGGGTAACGGTGTAGGCGTCTTCTATATTGATGATCTCTTTGTGAATTGCAGCATAGGCCGCGATCATCTGCTCGTTGGATGTGCCGTCTTCCAGATAGAGGGGTAAAGGGCGGAAATTAGCATTAATAGGCGCGCCAGTTTCACCACCAAGCTTTATACCCAGCGAATCCGTTCGCACAATCTTGAATTCAAGAGACTGGCTTTTAGCGTTGTAAAGATAAAGTGTACCGCCATCCGCACCTGTCAGCTTTTTAGCGTTTATCAGTATTCGCTCAAGGAGGCTGTCCATATTCTTTTCTGCTGACAGAGCAATACCGATCTCGTTCAGAGTGTCCAGAATAGACAAATTGGGCTCTTGATTCTTGTTGTGCATATTCTTCGCCTTGAATCAGGGGTGTAATACTTTGTTTTCTGACCCCTTTTTAGGGCACATGATATCAGTTTTTTGTCGTGCAGATGATGCATGGTTCGCATTGTCTGTTTTTGCTGCCAGAGATTGGTTTGGTCATATGATTCGATGACTGTTTTGGTTTTGAATCATGTATCCGTATCACGGTCAGTTTAAGTCAATGTGTTGGTCCGTGCGATAGCATCGATGTTCTATGAATGTTATTATCGCGCGCTCGCGCAATTACAGAGTGTTTTCTTGTTGTGCGTAAGTATCTGGGGCTGATATGTGGTTCAGTTCTTGTATTTCCAGTCCATTAATGCAGGCCTTTCGTGGGGGTCGGCTTAACATAATGTAGGATTCAATATGCCCGTTATTACTCTTCCTGATGGCAGCCAGCGCTCGTTTAATCAGGCTGTTACTGTTTATGATGTTGCCGCTGATATCGGTGCTGGTCTGGCGAAAGCGGCCCTGGCCGGTAAAGTAAATGGTGTTCCCGTTGATACGTCTTTCCTGATTGAAGACGATGCCGAGCTGGCAATTATTACCGCTCGTGATGAAGAGGGGCTGGATACTATTCGCCACTCCTGTGCGCACCTGATGGCGATGGCGGTCCAGGATCTGTTTCCAAGTGCTCAGGTGACCATCGGCCCTGTAATTGAAAACGGCTTCTACTACGACTTTGCTTTTGAGCGCCCGTTTACACCGGAAGATCTGGAAAAGATCGAAGCCCGCATGAAAGAGCTGGCTAAAAAAGATTATAAAGTTGAGCGCTCCATCCTTTCCCGGGAAGAGGCGGTCGGTCTGTTCGAAGAAAAAGGCGAGAAATACAAGGTTGAGATCATCAAGGATATTCCGGGTGATCAGCCGCTGTCTTTCTATCAGCAAGGTGACTTTGTCGATCTGTGCCGTGGCCCGCACGTGCCATCAACTGGTCATATCAAAGCTTTCAAACTGATGAAGGTTGCTGGTGCCTATTGGCGTGGTAACTCAGACAATGAGATGTTGCAGCGTATTTATGGTACTGCCTGGGCGGACAAGAAAGCTCTGAAAGAGTATCTGCACCGTCTGGAAGAGGCTGAAAAACGTGATCACCGCAAGCTGGGTAAGCAGCTTAACCTGTTCCATATGCAGGAAGAAGCACCTGGCATGGTGTTCTGGCATCCGGAAGGTTGGTCTCTGTATCAGACCATTGAAAACTATATGCGTCGCAAGCTGGATCTGCATGACTATAAAGAGGTTAAAACGCCTCAAGTCGTTGAGCGGACGTTGTGGGAAAAATCCGGTCACTGGGATAAGTTCCATGAGCAGATGTTTACGACTCACTCCGAGCACCGTGATTACGCGGTTAAGCCGATGAACTGTCCGTGTCATATTCAGGTGTTTAATCAGGGGTTGAAATCATACCGTGAATTGCCATTACGTATGGCTGAGTTTGGTTCCTGTCACCGTAACGAGTATTCAGGTTCTCTGCATGGTCTGATGCGTGTGCGTGGTTTTACTCAGGATGACGGTCACATTTTCTGTACTGAAGATCAGATCCAGTCTGAGGTGTCTGAATTTATTGATCTGTTGCATGAGGTTTATGCTGATTTCGGTTTTAAAGATATCGAATACAAACTGTCGACCCGTCCGGAGCAGCGTGTGGGTTCTGATGAGGTTTGGGATAAAGCTGAAGCTGCGCTATCCGATGCCTTAAATGCAAAGGGGCTGGAATTTGAAGTGCTGCCTGGGGAAGGTGCCTTCTATGGTCCTAAGATTGAATTCTCTCTGCGGGATTGTCTGGATCGTGTCTGGCAGTGTGGTACTATTCAGGTAGACTTCTCAATGCCCGGACGCTTGGGTGCTGAATACGTGGATCATGAGGGTGAGCGTAAGACACCTGTTATGTTACACCGTGCCGCACTTGGTTCTTTCGAGCGCTTTATTGGTATTTTGATCGAGCATTATGCTGGGGCTCTGCCTGCATGGCTGGCTCCGAAGCAGCTTGTAATTATGAATATTACCGATAAACAGGCTGAATATTGTGCCGAAATCGAAAAAAGCCTGAGAAATAAAGGTATTCGTGCCTCTTCGGACTTGAGAAACGAAAAAATCGGCTTTAAAATCCGTGAGCACACTATTCACAAAGTGCCTTATCTGGCCGTTATCGGCGATAAAGAAGTAGAGTCAGGAAGTGTTGCTGTACGCACCCGCTCTGGTGAAGACTTGGGTAGCATGAGTCTTGAGCAGGTTGAAGCGCTGCTAACCACTGGCTGCTAAGAAGAATTATTGGAGATTTAGCTATTAAGCGGAATAACCCAAGAGGTCGCAACGTAGAAGTTGCACCGATTAATGAGAACATTCGTGCTAAGGAAGTGCGGTTAATTGATGCTGAAGGCGAACAGGTGGGCGTTGTTCCACTTGCTGAAGCGTTATCAAAAGCTGCAGAGGCCGGTCTGGACCTGGTTCAAATCGCTAAATCTGAGCCGATCGTATGTAAGATTATGGATTACGGTCGTTATCAGTATGAGCTGAAGAAGCAAAAAGCAGCTCAGAAGAAGAACCAGACTCAGACTAAAGTCAAGGAAGTCAAGTTCCGTCCTGGAACGGAAGATGGGGATTATCAGGTAAAACTGCGCAACCTGATACGTTTCCTGGAAGATGGTGACAGAGCGAAGATCACACTGCGTTTCCGCGGTCGTGAAATGGCTCACCAAGAACTGGGTATGAAATTGATGAAACGCATCGAAGAAGACCTGGGGGATATGATTGTCGTTGAGTCTCGTCCGAGACTGGAAGGCCGTCAGATGGTGATGCTGCTGTCGCCGAAGAAGAAAAAGTAATCCTGGTTCGATATTAAAACCGCTTCGCTTGATAGCTTGCTATCAGGCTTGGCGGCTTAGTGTTGTTTATCAGATAAAAAAACTTGAATGCGGAGTATTGTTTACAATGCCTAAAATCAAATCAAACAGCGGCGCTGCAAAGCGTTTTCGCAAGACTGGTAACGGAATCAAGCACAAGCAGTCTTTCCGTAGCCACATCCTGACAAAAAAATCGACTAAGCGTAAGCGTCAGCTTCGCCCAATGAAGCAGCTGCATGCTGCGGATCAGGCGTTAGTAAAACGCATGCTGCCAAATCTGTAATTTTTGAATTCTAAAGTCAGGAGAGTGTTATGCCTCGCGTAAAACGTGGTGTAGTGGCGC
>NZ_CEYNZH010000036.1:0-34462 GCF_982874595.1 Oceanospirillum sp.
GTTAACGGTCATCGGGAGACTTGCTCCGTGACAACGAGGGCGAATTATACGCATATCCGAAGGTAGCACAAGCCCTTTTTGTAAATTAATTACAGATTTTCAAAATCCGCTTATCCGCAAAGCAGAAAGCCCCGATTCTGAAACCAGAACCGGGGCTTTCATCAGCTATATAGAAGAGGTAACAACCTTCTCTATATAAGCAGAACTTTCAGCTATTACAGAATAGCCAGCAGCTCTACTTCAAATACCAGCACGGAGTATGGAGGGATTGCGCCCGCACCACGCTCACCGTATGCCAGGTTCTGAGGAATGGTCAGACGCCATTTAGAACCCACAGGCATCAGCTGCAGTGCTTCAACCCAACCCGCGATTACGCCGTTTACCGGGAATTCAGCTGGCTGATCACGAACAACAGAGCTGTCGAAAACTTCACCGTTGATCAGTTCACCATGATAGTGAACACGTACTTTATCAGTCGCTGCTGGCTTTTCGCCTTCACCGATGGTCAGTACTTCATACTGCAGACCGGATTCAGTAACGGTAACGCCTTCTTTCTTAGCGTTGTCTGCCAGGTAGTTTTCACCGGCTTCAACTGTTTCTTTGTGTGCTTCTTTTTGCTTCTCAGCCAGACGCTGCTGAATCACTTCAAATGCTTCATGCAGTTCCATATCAGTCAGCTGACTTTCTTTACCTTCATAAGCTTCGCGCAAGCCCAGAACAACCTGATCCAGCCCTAAACCTTCGATACCACTACTCGCCAGCTGCTCACCCATTTGGCGACCAATGCCGTAACCTACTTTTGCTTCAACTGTATTCAGTTCGCTCATTTTAAGGCTTACCCTTTGATTTCATTAAAATTCCATTCTAACACCGGTTTATTTTTGTTTCATCCGCCACGCCTTTTATCCTCAAAGCCCAAAACCCCATGAGCAGAGGATTTTTCTGTTTTTATCTTTTTAGCCAGTTTTATAAACCATCAAAGTTTACTTTTACGTAAACGTCTCTTATATTCCGAAGCACATGACACGGCATTCCCGCCTATGAAAAGTCTAAAAATAGCTATATTAGAAACGGGAAGCCTGTTTTGTATGCCTTACCGGGTATCACATACCGGGTACCGCACATCAGGCCACAGGCAGGCGGCTTTTCGCCATAACCAGCCGTCACTGACACAATCGGTACCGCCTGTACTTCTGACACAATCAGATGGCTAACGACAAAAACAATAAAGGGAAGCTTATGGCTACTTCAAAACAGTCCGCAAAGCAGTCCGAGGCTCCGGTGGTTCATAATCCTGTCTTTATCGATGGCAGTGATTTGACGACCCCTACTCTCAAAATCCTTCGTCAGGATGGTTCCACCTACGAAGGCGCAGAACTGCCAGATATCAACAAAGAGCTGGCACTGAAAATCTACGACACCTTTCAGTTTATCCGGGCGCTGGATGAACGTATGATTGCCGCCCAGCGACAGGGCCGCATCAGCTTCTACATGACCCAGATTGGCGAGGAAGCTGCTGATATCGGCAGTACTGCCGCTCTGGCTCAGGATGACATGATCATGGCTCAGTACCGTGAGCAGGGTGCGCTGGCTTTTCGTGGATTCCCCCTTGAACAGTTTATGCACCAGCTGTTCAGCAATGAGAAAGATCTGGGCAAGGGTCGTCAGATGCCGATCCACTACGGATCTAACGAACTGCACTACATGACCATCTCTTCTCCGCTGGGTACTCAGCTGCCACAGGCGGTTGGCTACGCTTACGGCTATAAACTGGAAGAGAAAGACAACTGTGTCATCTGCTATTTCGGTGAAGGCGCTGCATCTGAAGGCGACTTCCACGCCGCGATCAACATGGCCGGTGTCTTTAAAGTACCTGCGATCTTCTTCTGCCGTAACAACGGCTATGCGATCTCCACCCCTTCCAGCGAGCAGTTTGCCGGTGACGGTATTGCCCCCCGTGCTGTGGCCTACGGCCTGAAAGCGATCCGCGTAGACGGCAACGATGTACTGGCGGTTCTGAAAGCCACGCAGGAAGCCCGAAAGCTGGCGGTTGAACACAACCAACCGGTTCTGATCGAAGCGATGACCTATCGCCTTGGCGCACACTCCACCTCTGATGATCCATCCGGCTACCGCAGCAAGAAAGAGGAAGAGAAGTGGCGCGAAAAAGATCCCGTACTGCGCTTTAAACACTGGCTGATTCAAAAGGGCTGGTGGACCGAAGAGCAGGATGCCGAAGTGGCCGATGCCAAGCGCAAAGCCGTTATGGCTGCGATGAAAGAAGCCGAGAAGGTTTCGGCACCGCATATCGACGAACTGATTACTGATGTCTACGACACCCCGCCTAAGCACCTGCAGGAACAGTTGGCTGAACTGAAAGCCCATATCCGCAAATACCCAGATGCTTATCCGAAGACCGCAGGGAGAATAGACCATGAGTAATATGAATCTGCTCCAGGCGATTAACAATGCACTCGATATCGCCATGGAAAAAGACAGCAAGGTGCTGTGTTTTGGTGAAGACGTCGGTCATTTTGGCGGCGTATTCCGTGCCACCAGTCATCTGCAGGACAAATACGGCAAGAGCCGCTGCTTTAATACGCCTCTGACCGAACAGGGCATTATTGGCTTTGCCAACGGTCTTGCTTCCGGCGGCCATAAACCGATCGCCGAGATTCAGTTTGCCGACTATATCTTCCCCGCTTTCGACCAGATCGTGAACGAAGCGGCTAAATTCCGTTATCGCTCCGGTAATGAGTTTAATGTCGGCGGCCTGACCATTCGCTCCCCTTATGGCGGTGGTATTCACGGTGGTCTGTATCACTCCCAGTCACCGGAAGCCTACTTCACCGGCACGCCGGGTCTGAAAGTGGTGATTCCCCGTAACCCGTATCAGGCGAAAGGTCTGTTGCTGGCCTCGATCCGCGACGACAACCCGGTGATCTTCTTTGAGCCAAAACGTCTTTATCGCGCCTCTACCGGCGAAGTACCGGAAGAAGATTACGAACTGCCCCTGGGCAAAGCCGACATCATGCAGGAAGGCACCGACATTACCGTACTCGGCTGGGGTGCCCAGATGGAAGTGCTTGAAAAAGCTGTCGCCATGGCTGCCGAAGATGGTATTTCCTGTGAACTGATCGACCTGCGCACGCTGATGCCGTGGGATGTGGACACCGTGACCCAGTCGGTACAGAAAACCGGTCGTCTGCTGATCAGCCACGAAGCACCGCTGTCCGGTGGTTTTGCCGGTGAGATCGCCGCCAAGATTCAGGAAACCTGTTTCCTCTATCTGGAATCACCGATCGCCCGTGTTACTGGTCTGGATACACCGTTCCCGCTGGCTCACGACAAAGAGTACATGCCGGATCATCTGAAAAACTACGAAGCGATCAAACGCAGCGTGTCATTCTGATAACCGCAGGAGATAAATATGATTCAGGAATTTATTCTGCCGGATATTGGTGAAGGCATCGTTGAGTGTGAACTGGTGGAATGGCTGGTAAAAGAGGGTGACATCATCACCGAGGATCAGCCCGTTGCCGATGTGATGACCGACAAAGCACTGGTTCAGATCCCGGCCATGCACCACGGCAAAGTGGTTAAGCTGCACTATAAACAGGGTGAAATCGCCAAGGTTCACGCCCCTCTGTTTGCGGTTGAAGTAGAAGCCCCTGTTACAGAAAAAACGGCCAATACCGCTGAAGTTGCCAATGACACCGCTGCTGAGCAACCACAAGCAGCATCTGCCCCTGCGACAGGCGGCAAACGCACCAAAGACTTTATCCTGCCGGATATCGGCGAAGGTATTGTTGAGTGCGAGCTGGTGGAATGGCTGGTTAAAGAAGGCGACTGGGTAGAAGAAGACCAGCCCGTGGCCGATGTGATGACCGACAAAGCACTGGTGCAGATCCCTTGTATGGATCATGGCCGCATCAGCAAGCTCTATTATAAGCAGGGTGAAATCGCCAAAGTGCATGCCCCTCTGTTTGAGATCGAGATTGAAGATGACAGCCAGCCAGCAGCACCTGTTGCTGCTGCCGCAAGTGCGGCGACTGAAACCGCTCAGCCAGCGCCACAGGCAAGCGCATCGCCGGTTGCTCAGGGTAAAGCACTGGCCAGCCCTGCGGTTCGTCGTATCGCCCGCGAGCATAATGTCGATATCAGTCGGGTTCAGGGTTCCGGTAAAGATGGCCGTGTACTGAAAGGTGATATTCAGGCTTATGTCGATGGCGGTCATCAGAACTCATCTGAAACAACTTCTGTTGAGGTAGCAAGTCAGCAGAGCGCTCAGCCAGTATCACAGAGCAGCGCAGAAGATCGTGTTGAGCCGATCCGTGGCATTAAAGCCGCGATGGCAAAACAGATGGTCAACTCCGTATCCACCATTCCGCATTTCACCTATGCGGAAGAGTTGGATATTACCGATCTGATCGCCCTGCGGAAGAAACTGAAACCGGGAATGGAAGCCAAGGGCATTAAACTGACCCTGATGCCGTTCTTTATGAAAGCGATGGCGCTGGCGATTCAGGAATATCCTGTGCTGAACAGCCGTGTGAATGATGACTGCACCGAGTTGACCTATCTTGGCAGCGTCAACATTGGTATGGCGGTGGATACACCGATCGGTCTGCTGGTGCCTAACGTGAAGAACGTGCAGAATCTCAGCATTAAAGAGATCGCACTGGAAGTGGCACGTCTGACCGAAGCGGCCCGTGCCGGCCGGGTCAGTCAGGATGATCTGAAAGGCGGCACCATCAGCATCTCCAATATCGGAGCGCTGGGCGGCACCGTTGCCACGCCGATCATCAATAAGCCGGAAGCGGCTATTGTGGCACTGGGCCGTACTCAGTCCCTGCCACGCTTTGATGCCGAAGGCGCGGTCACCGCAAGGGATATTATGCAGGTCAGCTGGTCCGGTGATCACCGTATTATCGACGGTGGCACCATCGCCCGCTTCTGTAATCTCTGGAAGCAATATCTGGAAGATCCCACCAGCATGCTAGTGGATCTGCACTGATCCTGAAAAGGGTCAGTCACTTCAGATAGACGCAAACAGGCACCCGAAGTTATTTCCGGTGCCTGTTTTGCTTTAGTCCTCAATAAAAGAACACTCAAGAGCAAGGCCGCTTATGCCGGATAAACGCAAGAACCGCCAATCAGCCAAGACCGAAAACAGCTTAAGTCACAAGATCGGTCAGGAGACAGGTAAAGAAATCGGCAAAGCCCACAGCAAATCCGAGTACGATTCCCAGCTGCAGCACTTCTATATCAACGAAGAGCAATCGATCTACCTGATGAGCCATCAGGACGCTCAGAAGATCAAAGACTGGGTGGATCTCTGCGAGAGCCAGCTGATTCAGCACGGTTTCAGTCAGATCGAGTTTATCGGCAAGGGCGCTTACGGCTTTGTGTTTGGTGGACTGTCACCAGCTGGTAATCCCTACGTTTTCAAATTCTCCCGCATCAACCTGCCCCAGCATGTTCAGGATCGGCTGGAAGAAGAAGCCTGGATGCAGCAGCAGCTGGATCACGACAATATTCCGGCGGTGATTGAATACACCCGCATCAAAAAACAGTCGGTTCTGATTATGGAACGGGCTAAAGGCATGGATCTGGAGCAGTTCAGCCTGAAATATGGCCCCCTGCCGCCCCGACTAGTGGTAAGTATTGCCGCACAACTACGGGATATTCTCTGGGCAATGCGTACCTTTCAGGAACAAAAGTCGGATGGTCAGGGCAGTATCAAACCCATCGTGCATGGCGATATCAAACCCTCCAATGTGGTGATCGACCCCGAAACCGAAACCGTTAAGCTGATCGACTGGGGTTCCAGCGTGTTTGCGCAACTGGACGCCCAGGGGCAACCGGTGGGTGATACCGGCATCAGCATGATGAGTGCCGACCACCAGCACACCAACGCCAAGCTGGGTGATGTCTACTTTATTGGCGAAGAACAGCTCAACGGCGCACTCTCCTCCCCCCGTTTTGATGAACAGGGCGCTGCGGGAACCCTGTACGCCATCGCCTCCGGCCAGTCCTGCCGTTACGGTCATAAAGCGATACCGGCAACCTCACTGGGACTGCCCATCGAGTTTGCCCGCACCCTGCAAACCCTGCTGGATGATGATCCGAAAAAGCGCCAGCAGGCGGGGGATTACTTTATCCGCGAGATGCCCAAGATGCGGCATCTGGTGTTTGGCGAAGATCAGTGGCCCAACCACAAACCTCTGGTGCCGGTGTGGAGTCACCAGAAAACCGTCGCCATCGATACCGTGGTGTACAACTCCCGCAAAACCTTTCTGCGGGAAGAGCAGCAGGATCACTATCTGGCGGATGTGAACGATGTCGAGCTGGAGAAATACTATAAGAACTTTATGCACGGTATGGGCAAGACCGAACGCGCCTTCCTTGCCAGTATCAGCCGCTTAGGTAAGTATCCGCTGGTGGGCGGTCTGGGGATTCACTGGGATGAAAAAGGCGTGCATATCGATTCCAGCCTCAACCTGTATGAACCTGAGCTGCAACCGGCTTTTACCGCAGCGGTGAATAATATGGTGCATCTGGCACGCTCCATTCATCGGGTGGGGATCTTTAAGTGCTGTATGTTTAATGCCCGTGTCACCCTGCATATGGAGCGGGATAATCCCGACGAGCCCTTTCAGCCCCCTGAAGGGGCAGAGATCCCCTTTGAGGTCACACCCGCACCACCGGTGGATGAACCCAGCCGCCTGCACTCCTACTTTGAAGATGGCGAAGACCCGGAAGAACTGCTGGTGCTGCCCGCCCCTATCCGAAAACAGGTCGAACGCCTGAACCAGATACGCCATACCGGTTGTATTATTTTTGAGAGCCTGCCCAATCACCTCAAACTGCACAGTTATTACGTGCTGCTGGATGAGAGCAAAGAGGAAGAGTTTCGGGATGCCCTGCGGATTATTCTGGAGAATATTCCCCTGATTGATGGCCAGGGGATTTCAGGGTTTATGAAACTCCCCTACAAAAATACGCGCAGCTTTAGTCATCTGGAGTGCCAACCGGATCATTTCTACCCGAGGAATCCGAAAGAGCAGTTGTGATGGGAGCTTGAAAGAAAAAAACCTCTCCGGTTGGAGAGGTTATTTTGGTTCTAACGCACGCTTAAGTTGTGAGCAACGCCACCACTGTACTTAGATCATTGCGCAGTAAACATTAAAGCAGATTGAAACTTGAAGGAGCCATACGTTGAGAATCACTCTTAAATACTTTGTTAACTTGCTAAATGTTCTGATTTTTCATGAATATCCTTTAATCCCTTAATATCAAAATTCTCATAGACAATATCATTTTCATCAAAATATTTTTTTAGCTGGATAATAGACCGTTCAAGATCATCCATACCCTCAACAAGTGGATAGGAGTGAAATGAGTCCTTAGGGTATTGTATGTATTCTTGTGCAACAACAAGTTCGCTTGCACCTATCGTCAGAAGTCCAAAATCAGAAGTCTTACGCTCGAAATTCATTTGGAGAATTTTTTTATATACGCCGTCGTTTTTAGTATTTAACTTTAATGCATACGACTCAACAAGAATGGCACTATTTTTACTTTCCACAGTAACAAAATGAGTGACATGCATTATTCGCTGCTCTCCCAAATCCCACTTAACCATAGAAACTATAGTGCCACTTTCCATCATTACTGAACTAGGATAACCTTCCGACTTAAGCTTTTCGTATATAATATCCTCGTCAAAGCTACAGTACATTTTCTTCATTTCAGATTCTACATTTCTTAATGCAGGCATCATGCTTTCGTCAATTGACTTTGATATATCATGAACTTTAGTAGTCACACCATCAACTGAGCTTTTTACTGTATCGCCAACATCCTTGATATCAGTTAAGTATTTTCGATTTTTCTTACTCTTCAAATACAACCAAATTACTGACAACAAATACAATACCGTTGTTATAACAGAAACAGGAAGCAAATACTCTTTTAAATACATACTAATTACTCACTTCATTAAAAAAAAGAATACCCTTTGTAATAAGACAATATAGGACAGACATCGTCATGATTATTTTATTTGAAAGATAGACAAACTCAAAATCGACATCTGCTGTTGGAGATGTACGAATAGAAAAATACAATAGCAAGGTTAAACCAACAATGACACACGGAAATAATGAAAACATTATTCCACTCACTGGCTTAGAAAAAGAAACATTCCCATCAAAAAAGTAATCTAACGCAATAGATGTGACGATTGCTGATGAAAAAAATAAAAACACACCATCGAGAACTAATTTATTAAAATCCAAATTAAAGGATATAATAGCCTTATCGTAAGCAACCAAAGACCAAACTTGCAATAGACCAAAGACTATTATTAATATAATCCAAGCAAAACTTTTAAGCCCAGCTCTCACTTCCAATCCCTCTTAAAAAAACACAAATGCAAATTTGTTGCATTTTTACTACTCCACTCAATAAGCTTTGTAAGTTAACTTTTTAATCATAGGCATGTGCGCTCTGCCGATCCCAATATACCGCCAAAAATAGAGGAAGGTGTTTAATAAGAAAGGAAAAATCCATTTCTGTTCTGACCGATTCTCTGCCAAGCCCAGCTGCGTTTATTCACTAAGCAGGTATCTTTTTTCCCTGTCTGCTTCCCATAATTCATTGGGTTTGCAGCTTATCTAATTCAGCTACTCCGGTAAACACCCATTAAGTCGGACACTCCCACAATTTACAGGCACAAAAAAGGAGCCGTGATAACTCACGGCTCCTTATGGTGGATCAGACAATGTCTCTGGCCCTTAAGATGACTGGCTTAAACGACTTTGACGCTCCAGCCAGTTAAAAAACACCATGGCTTCAGAAGACAGGTCGGTACCGGATTTACGTACCAGATAAAACGACTCGCTGGCGGGGATGCGCTGTTCAAACAGCTCGACTAAACGGCCATCAGCGAGCATCTCCTCTACCATTGATGAGCGCGCCAGTGCGACTCCCACTCCCAGTTCCGCTAAACGAAGTGATGCCAACAAGGTATCCAGCTGCATTCCGCGGGAAGGATCAACCTGCCCTTCATTGATCATGGATAGCCAGTAACCCCAGCCTTCTTCGTAACCCAGAACATGCAGCAAGGTGGTATTGGCAAGATCCTTAGGGGTTTCGATCCGAATGCGTTCGACCAATTCTGGCGAGCACACAGGAAATAAGGTGTCCCAACTCAGGCGCTGGGAAACATACCCCGGCCATTGGCCATTGCCCCAACGAATTTCAAAGTCATCGTCGGCCTCCGTATCTTTAACCCAAAGGGAGCTGATATAGCGAATATCGATATTGCCATGGAGTTGGTTAAATTCAGCCAGACGCGGTGCAAGCCAATGCACAAAGAAGGATAAGCTACCGCGAATTTTTACCGGTGTTCGCTGCTCGGAGTTAAACAACTCATTGGTGGCCGCTGCTAGGCGGGAGATGGAGTCCTGTACTACCGGCAAGTAAGACATGCCTTCATCTGTCAGCGCCAGCCCACGGGGCAAACGCTTAAATAAGGCCATGCCCAGATGACGTTCTAACAGACGGATTTGCTGGCTCACCGCACCTTGGGTCAAATCCAGCTCTTGCGCGGCCTTGGTAAAGTTCAGGCTGCGCGCGGAGACTTCAAAGGTGCGTAACCAATTTAATGGAGGAAGTGTTTTACCATTCATCTAAGCACCCAACGCGCCGACCCTTGCCAATAGAAAAGCGCTTAGAGTACCTGCCCCAGAAAACGTTGCAAGCGCGGGTGTTCAGAATTAAAGAAACGGTCGGGAGACTCTTCAAGCACAAGCTCCCCTTCTTCCATAAAGACAACGCGATCCGCAACCTCTTTGGCAAAGCCCATTTCATGCGTAACCACCACCATGGTCATGCCATCTTTGGCCAGGCTCTTCATCACATCCAGCACTTCTCCGACCATTTCTGGGTCCAGGGCGCTGGTCGGCTCATCAAACAGTAGGGCTTTTGGTTTCATCGCCAATGAACGGGCAATGGCGACACGCTGTTGCTGCCCGCCGGATAAACGGGACGGATAGCTGTCCATGCGATCATGCAAGCCAACGCGGAACAACAGATCTTTGGCCTCTTGCTCGACGTCTGCTTTATCACGTTTCAGCACTTTCAGCGGTGCCAGCATCACATTACCGAGGGCCGTTTTATGGGGGAACAGGTTAAACGACTGAAACACCATGCCGACTTCTTCACGAAGTTTATTAATGTCGGTGCCCTTGTCTGCCAGATCGATGCCATCAATTTTGATACGGCCCGACGAAATAGTTTCTAACTGGTTCAGGGTACGTAAAAAGGTCGACTTGCCTGAGCCACTTGGGCCTATGATCACCACCACTTCACCGCGATGAATATCCAGCGACACATCTTTTAGCGCATGGCAGCCATTTTCAAAGACCTTGTTAACATCGCGCGCGGCGATTAATAACGGCTCGTATGTTTGTTTAGTCACTGGCTGCTAACCTCTTTTCCAGACGCTGAATGGCCCAGGATAAACCACCGGTCACAACAAGATACAAAGCCGCGACGGCAAACCAGACTTCAAAGGGGGCAAAACTGCCACTGACCACTTCCCGGCCCGCTTTGGTCAGATCCGTAATGGAAATCACCGACACCAGAGACGAATCTTTGATCAGGTTAATAAATTGCCCGGCTAAGGGCGGCAGGGTGCGCTTAATCGCTTGGGGCATCACCACATAAGCCATGGCTTTGGCGTAATTCATGCCCAAAGAGCGCGCGGCTTCCATCTGCCCCGGTGGAACCGACTGGATACCACCACGGACGATTTCTGCCACATAAGCACCGGTAAAGATTGATAAAGCCGCCACCCCTGCGGTAAAACGATCCAGGTCGAATACCGTGCCGATAAAGAAGTAGACAATAAAGATCTGCACCAGTAGCGGTGTACCACGAATGACTTCCACGTAAGTGATGGCTAAATCACGCCACACCTGCCCACGGGCCACACGCATCAGGCCAAACACGACACCCAGTAAAATCGAGAAGATCAGCGACAGAAACGAGATTTTAATGGTCACCCACAAGCCTTCCGCTATCGGTCCAAAACGCCAGCCTTCAATACGGGCGATGGTGTCCCCCTGAAAGATCAAATCCCCATCACGGGCCACCAGAGTGTCATAGTCAGGAACGATTTGCGGGGAACCGCCGTAATCCGGGGTAATGCTTAACTGTCCTGAGACACCAACCACTGCCGTGCCATCCGTTTGCGCGATGATATCCTGCGGCTCCGTGTTGATCACGTAGGGCCACAAACGCTCCCAATGCCAGCTGTAGTTGATTTTCTGTCCTGCGAAATAGACTCCGGCGATAAGGGCCGCCATGATAATGAAATATAAGCCGTGCCCAAGCCAGCGGTTCGATGGTGTTTGCATGATGTCTCTTATATAGAAAAAGAGCCTATCATCGTAGGCTCTTGGTCAGACGGACGGATCGATAGTGCGTTTATTGAATGCTGTCGACCCAGGCATCCGAATTAAACCACTTATCGTAAATGCGGTCGTAAGTGCCGTCTTTCCTGATCTGAACCAGATAGTTGTTCAGGAAGTTCAGGAAGTTCACATCCCCTTGGCGAATCGCCCAGCCAAGCGGCTCGTAGGTGAAAGCGTCATCTAAATGAACCACACCACCCTTGTTCTGTGCCGCATACATCGCATTGTAGGGAAGATCGTAAACGAAAGCGTCCGCTTTACCGTTTTTCACCTGTAACACCGCGTCAGCCGACGTTTCGAACAGATTGAGCTGGGCATTAGGGAAATACTTCTTCGCTGCAATAGCGCCGGTGGTGCCAAGCTGAGAAACCAGACGGTATTTAGGGGCGTTAAGATCACGGAAGTCTTTAATCTCTGCGGCAACAGTTGGGGTGACCAATACCGTTTGGCCCATTTCCAGATAAGTGTCAGCAAACAGCACTTTGAGGTTACGCTCTGGTGTGATGCCCATACCGCCGTTGATGATGTCACATTTGCCCGTTTGCAGCGCAGGAATGATGCCATCCCATGCGGTGTTCACCGGAACAAATTTCACCCCCATCGCACGGGCCATGTGCTTAGACACATCAATATCAAAACCAATAAAGCGGCCATCTTTGGTTTTCATTTCAAAAGGAATGTAGCCCGCTTCAAAGCACACTTTCAGCTCGCCGCTCGACATAATGCTATCGATTGCAGAATCCTTTGCCTGGGCAAGCGCGCTGCCCAGTAGCGAACCTGCCACTACTAAACCCGCAAGCGCCTTTTTGAAACCTGGTTTCATGTTATTCCTCTTTCATCTGTTTGTTATGCGCAACCGCTCCCATCGCTATAGCCCGGATTCGAGTGGATGCATTTTGAAGGGTGGCACAATATACCCAAAATCAGAGAAGAGTAGTATCGACAGGATCAGGGCCTAAGACCCATCTTTTTTAATAGGTAAGGGCTTATTTTTCTAATTTACGACCATTATAGACCTAAAATATTCACTTTGACCTTCTTAAAATAATGAATTCAATTTAATTCCCAGATCAGCCTCGCTAGAATGTGCCGCATCGAAACCTATTGGAAACAACACAATGACAACAATCACCATACTTGATGGCGGCATGGGCCGTGAACTTGAGCGTCGCGGCGCACCATTTAAACAACCGGAATGGTCCGCCTTAGCCATGATGGAAGCGCCGGAAATCGTAAAAGAGGTCCACAAAGCCTTTATCGCTGCAGGCTCTCGTGTAATCACCACCAACAGCTACGCACTGGTACCTTTTCATATTGGTGAAGACGTGTTCCGGCAACGGGCCACTGAGTTAGCAATCGACTCAGCTGACATTGCCCATCAGGCGGTAAAAGAGAGCGGTGAAGACGTCAAAGTAGCAGGCTCACTGGCCCCCTTGTTTGGCTCTTATCGTGCCGACCTGTATCAGGCCGATCGCGCTGAAGAGATTGCGCGCCCCCTGATCACCGCGCTGGCTCCACGGGTCGACCTTTGGCTAAACGAGACCCAGAGTTTATTAGCGGAAACCCTGCTGATGAAAAAGCTGGTGGATGAGCTGGACAGCGAGAAAAAACCCTACTGGGTATCCTTCACCTTAGAAGATGCGGAGCCAACCCCGGAACCTTGCCTGCGCTCGGGCGAAACCGTAGCGGAAGCTGTTAAAGCCATGGCAGAAGCGGGTGTAGACGGGATTTTATTTAACTGCTGTCAGCCTGAAATCATTGCCGATGCCATTGTCGTGACAAAACAGGTGCTGGCAGGGCTTGGTAAAGCGTTAAAAATCGGAGCTTACGCTAACGCCTTCCCTCCTCAGCCCAAAGACGCCACAGCAAACGACGGCCTGGATGTACTTCGCCCTGACCTGACACCGGAATCTTATCTGGTATGGGCAGAGAAATGGTGTGAACTGGGGGCAAGCCTTATCGGCGGTTGTTGCGGTATTGGCCCTGATCACATAAAGGCACTCGCGGCTCGCCTGTAATATTCAGAAGAAACAATAACGCCCCAATCATGCATCGATTGGGGCGTTATGCTTAGTACGCCATACCACTTGGGATTGGCTGCTACCAAAATAAGCAAAAGCTCTGACCCAATTATTTCCGCCCGGCCATTTCTACCCAAGCAATCCGAATGAGCAGCTGCTCGTTACGCCTTGCCTCAGCACCGGACCCAGGCCCTTCCATCTGCAACTTGGCCTGAACTAAAGAGACGCACTTCCACCGCAGGATTTAAACGGCTTAAAAACTCATGAAAATTTTTGGGAAACCCGGTTCCACAGATAGCTAACTTTCCCGTATCCAAGGCGTTAACCAAGACAGACATTGTGTTCCAGTGATCATAGACACCCTTTTCAACGACCAGAACGTTGGGTGAATATCCATAAACCGCCACGCCTTGTTCATTCTTACTGTTGAAAACACTGAGATCATTTTCTGTATACGCCAAATCTGAGTCGATCGTGATTTCACAGAAATAGGGCGAGGCTGATATTTTGTATTTATGCATAATATGAACTCATAATCTGGCTATAGAAAACCAGCCTGCTATGGCACCGAACACACCTCATGCCTGACGTTAAAGTGAGATATCTATTATGCGAGCTTATTTAATCCAACCAGGGTGGTCGGAAGCATACCGTTTGCGAGGCAATGTCCCCATCCTTAATCCAGAATCGATCCCGGCAACCCAGCTTCCAGAGCTTTACACCATAATCAAATAAGTCGGGCTCGAACTCTTCCACGCCCTGAAGACAAGGCCAAAGCAAATAAGCGGCTACCTCATCGCACTTAGTCAGATAGATCGCCCAGTTGTATAAGACCTCATAGTGCTCCTTATTAAAAGGGAAATAATCTATTTTGAATTCTTGCAGTGCCTCGTAAAGAGTACCAAACAGATCGTTATCCGTTGGCGAGGGTATAGACTCGTTTGAAGCAGCCAGCTCTACGGTAAAGCCGGTATCGATAAAGGCCCGAATATCGTCATTATAATCGCCATCTAATATTATGGGGCGAAGCGCTTTTATATGATTTTCTACCAGCTTGAGAAATTGCTCGGAATCAACACCGGGATTCGTTGCGCCAGGGATTCTGTAACCCCATCCTGCAATCGTTTGAGTCTTCTGTTCAACCACAGATAACCTATCGCGAATGATTTCACCTTCAGGAAATAATGACCAGGCCCGTTCTAAATCGTCTTTGTTGAAAATATTATCAAACAAGAAGTAGTGATTAACTTCATCCTCAATATCGATATCATCCGGATTATCACTGTTCCTTTTCAGAATAGCCTCAAGCTCTCTTAATTCTTTATTCATTGTACATCCCTGAATTTATGTAACATCCCACGTTAAGGTATTACTGAAACATTCTCCGAATCTGATAACCGATATAATAATAGGTTTCAGAAAGCAGCATCTTCGTTTTTGACCGATAGCTTTTATATCGGCTTGTTTCTGTTGGCGATGGTGAAACCTTCATCCCAATATCTTCCGCCATCATCATTGAGCGTTTCATATGCAGGGGGTCACTAACAAGCAAGACAGAATCAATCTGGTTTTCAACCATCTTTTGGGATGCAAAGCGCAAATTTTCAAATGTGAACCTTGACTGTTCTTCAACAATGATAGCGTCACTTGAAACACCGTGTTTTATGGCATACTCCTTTGCAACAAGGGCCTCTGATTTAACATCACCCTCCCCAATACCACCGGTAAAAACCAACCTATCCACTTGCTTATCGCGGTATAGCTTTATCGCGTGATTTATTCTTTCCCGAAATACAGGAGATGGTTCCCCATCCCAGACAGCAGCCCCTAATACTATTGCCGCATCAGCTTTTTCACTCGATGCGTTAAACGAGTAGACGTAAATTGATGACATAACATACACCGGATATATCACCATCATGATAAAGAGCATTATCAATGCTTTTCTCATAGCCTGCTTCCGGTACCAAGGTTTTTTATCAGATCGCATTTTATAACGCATGCATTGGTTTACCGGTTTCCGGCCGCATATTTGCTTCCCGGATTAAGATCAAGAACATCACGATCTGGCGCAACTAAAGAGCCTTCATATTGCACTTGCCAGCTCTCACCATTTATACCAGCTATTGTATGGCCATTTTCAAACACGGGATCTTCATTGAAGATGTAATAGGCAATGTTGTATAGCTGATACGACACCTCATTTGGGTCAAGCCCGAAAAAGTGACATTGCACATCATATAACCCCAGGGCTGCCAGACCTAAAGAGTCCATTAAAACCCCCTGATCCCCTGCATTAAAAAATCTTATATTTACAAACCCCAGCAAGGGATCAGAAGAAGTCCTGATCTCTTCTGCATCGACAATCTGCTGTGTTCGTTTATTCGCAATACCAATACAGTTTGAGTGTTTGACAAACGCCCTTATGGCGCTGGAAAGAATATGCTGCCGCTCTTTTGGGTTCAAACCAGAAGACATGATATCCGTTAAGAGCACTTTGTATTTTGTAGAACTAACAATTTCAGAAGCATTTGGGGTTTGCCAGCTTTGCTGGACTTCTTTCTCCAACAGATCCTCATCTTTCTCAGGGTCCGCATATAAAAGTATCAGTTGCCCCGGAACACGCTGCTCTTCTGAATAAGTGACCTGATGATCCAGCAGAAAAAACGTGTTTTGCCCCCCGCTTTCCCTATGCTCAATGTCACCAATCACTTCTTTAAGTTCGGCTACTGCTGCTGTTACATCAATATCCGGCGTACCGGAAAAAAGGAGTTCAACACCGTATGTTCTTGCGAATCCATCGTCAGTATCTGGCATATTTTCTCCTTAAGTTAGCCATCCAGGTTTACGGAAACCACCGCGCTTCCATCCTGTGAAAAACCAATAACCCGATACCATCCGGAGCGAGGCTTTTCATAACCCTCAGCAAAGCCGCATTGGTGGATGCTTCACGTGCACTCCCGGAGATAGCTAGTATTTTCATCTTGTCCTCTTCTTGACCTAACGCCCACATAAACAGTGAAAAGCAGTTGGCTATAATTTAGTCAGTGGTCATCGATTTGGACTATTACCTGCCGCAATACAAAACGGCCTAGTCTCCATCAATAACTCAAGTGTTCATATTCACCAACACTTGCGTACACGTCATGGCCCGATGCCATTTTTCAATCCTTCGATACGTTTAAAATCCTAATATCCGGTGAGGAACACCCGATACAGAAATAAAAAAGGCTGTATCAGACAGCCTTTTCAGCGATGCCCTGTTTAGGGCTTGCATTTGTAGATATCAAACACAACCTTGCCATCACGCAGCGGCTCAGCCTGTACAAGCGTATCGCCACCCATCTCTACCGCCTGGTTTTTCCCCAGAGTCACCAGCTCTTCACTGACAGCGTCCTGATTACGGGTTAAACCTGCGACCTGATTTTTAACATGAGAGGTGGTGTAACCCAGTTTCTTACAGGAAGAGACATCTTTTAATGTCAGCAGCTCAACCTGATCGCTGCCTTCAACCGGTTTAACCCAAGTACAGCCTGATACCAAAGCCGCTGCACAGGTCAACACTAAAGCCTGAGTTTTAAAAGTGGTTATGCGCACGTTTTCTATCCTTGGCAACCTACCGGGTTGCAGTGTTATTAGTAGGTAATTCAATCATCTACAAAGCTCTGCTTTGCCTGTTAACGATTAAGTTAACGTTTACAGCGCCGGATTTGAATATGTATTTCGGACACAACGCCTGCCACAGGCCGCTTTTTTTACCCTTTTTAAGGTTTGATTAATTTTCTGAAGCTATCCTGCACAACTTAATGAAACTTTACCTTAGTAATCTGGACTAACCAGACTGGCTTATGGTTATATAAGAACAATCTTATTCATAGACTTTAGATGCTTGATTAGCTGGAGAAATGCAAATGAGTGCAATGGGACTAAAAAAATCTCTGATCGCCGTGTCCATGGCTTCTGCCCTGTTCCTGGGTGCAACAGACGTAATGGCCGGAAACCAAGGAAAAGGAAAGGAAGCAGGTCAGTGCGGCAAAACTGAGCTGGCGGAGCAGATGAAAGAGATGAAAGATCATCTGAAAGCCTACAAAAAAGCCGCTAAGTCTGAAGACTGGGCAGCAATGGCTGAGAACCGTGAAGCTCTGCTGGAGCTGACCATCAGCGCCAAAGAAGAGATGCCGTTTAAAGCACAGGGCAAACCTGAGCAGGCCCAGCAAAAAATGCAGGGTAACTACAAGAAAGGCATGGGTCAGCTGGAAGATCTGCTGGCTCAGCTGGAAGCCGCTGAAAATGCAAAAGATGCAGATCAGGTGATGGATGTGATGCAGCAGATCGGCAAACAGAGCAAAAAAGGTCACCGCGCGTTCAAGCAGAAGTGTGACGACGAATAAGCACGTTAACGCACGCGCTGTTTCAGATCGCCTTTCTCAGGTGGTCTGATCCCCATAAAGCCCGGTTAAACCGGGCTTTATTGATCATAAGACCGGAATATGATCAATAAAGCCTGAACACAACGCATGAATCCCTGAACCAGATCTTTCAGGTGATGTCTCAGCTGCGTCTGCTTTGGTATCCTTGCCAGCTTCTTTTTGTTAACGAATAACAGCCCTCTGCACAGGATTTCGCTTTGAACACGTTTGTTACCTCGTCATCTATCAACCTGTCAGCTCAAAACCTGTCACCTGCCCCAACCTCTGCTGTTCCGGTAAAGGCTGCTGCACCGCTGGTGGTCACCCTTCTGTCCTGCCTGTTATTGCTTGCGTCACTTTTCAGTCTGCCGGTGTTTGCAGCAGAAAGTGACTGGACAGAAACGCCTCAGGCAAAAGCACGGCTTCTGCTAGCAGCGCTGGAAGAAGAGGGCGATCAGAAGATCCTGAAAGCGGGCCTTGAGATTCAGATGGATGACGGCTGGAAAACCTACTGGCGCACCCCCGGTGCTGCGGGGATTCCACCGGTTGTGAAAGCCACCTCCGACAATATCGATTCGATTCAGCTGCACTACCCTGCACCACTGCGACTGGATTTTCAGGGACTGCAGCTGTACGGCTATGAGAAGAAGGTGATCTTCCCGCTGGATATTGCCCTTAAGCCGACAGCCGATAACCGTAATCTCGCCCTCGATGCCCGCATTCTGATCTGCCGCGAACTCTGTATTCCGGTCAGCTTTAAACCGGAAATACCCGCAGCTGATCTGCCGGATCTGAATCAGACTGCCTCCGGTGTGCTGGATGCCGATGCGGCATTCCGTATCAACCAGTATGTCAGTCGTATTCCCCGCAGTGCCGAACAGGCAGGGCTTGAACAGGCGACCATCCAGCTGGATAGCCAACAGAAGCTGCTGGAGATTCAGCTGCAGCTGCCCGCCAATATGCAGCTGCTGGATCTGTTCCCGGAGCTGTCGCCTGAGCCGGAACTGGATGCGCCGGTGATAGGTACACCTACGGCAAGCGAAAACTCGTCAATCCAAAACGCGTCAATCCAGAACAACAGCGATCAGCTCTGGCGGGCGCAATTCCCGATTCAGCGTAAGCGTATGCCAAGCGCTGATGAAGCGGCCAATCTGGTGATCCGCACCTCTCAGGGTGATTTTGAACTGCCACTTAACTGGCAGAGCGCTGATGCATCCCTCACCCCTTTGCAGGGAACGCCTGTCAGCGGTTATCAAGGCAGTGCGGCTCTGAGCGACACCGGTTCAGCTCCCTCTTTATGGCTGATGCTGCTGATGGCACTGGCAGGCGGTCTGATTCTGAACCTGATGCCCTGTGTGCTGCCGGTGTTGTCGATTAAGATGCTGCATCTGATTAAACACAGCGAGCTGAGTACGACTCAGATTCGCAGCAGTTTTATTGCAACCGCAGCGGGCATTATCAGCTCCTTTGCCCTGCTGGCCGGTGTGCTGATCACCCTGAAAGCCAGTGGTCAGGCGGTGGGCTGGGGTATCCAGTTTCAGCAACCACTCTTTATTGCAGCGCTGGGACTGATTGTGGTGATCTTCGCCGGTAATCTGTGGGGGCTGTTTGAGTTCCGTCTGCCCTCTGCGGCAGCGGGATTAGGTTCGCAACCAACGGAGAACAACCACTCACTCAGCGGATCATTCGGTCAGGGTGCTCTGGCAACTCTTCTGGCAACCCCCTGCTCTGCGCCATTTTTAGGCACGGCCATCGGCTTTGCTTTCTCACAGGACAACCTGACCCTGCTGCTGATCTTTATCACCCTGGGCATCGGCCTTGCTCTGCCGTACCTGCTGATGACGCTGAAACCGGAATGGGTGTACAAACTGCCCAAGCCGGGACGCTGGATGCTGACACTGAAACGAGTTCTGGGTCTGGGGCTGCTATTAACGGCGGGCTGGCTGTTCTGGGTGTTGTCCGATCTTGTGGTGATGACGGGCGTTATCGCAGTGGCAAGCCTGGGTCTGCTCTGGTGGCTGCTGATTAAACGCCATCGCGTCGTCTGGTTGTTGCCAATACTGGCTCTGGCACTGATTCCGTTTTTCCCGCAGGCAGAAACCCAGAGCTTTGCACTGGCGGCTAATGCCGACAGCGAAGATCAACTGAACTGGGTCGCGTTTGAACCGGATCAAATCCCGCAATACGTTGCGGAAAACAAGGTGGTTTTTGTGGATATCACCGCTCGCTGGTGCGTGACCTGTGTGGCCAACAAGGTTGCCGTGATTAACACCCCGGAGATTCAACAGGCCTTGTCAACAGAAGGCATCCTGCCGATGCAGGGGGACTGGACACGACCGGATGCGACCATTAGTGATTTTCTCAACCAGCATCAGCGCTTTGGTATTCCCTTTAATGCGGTCTATGGCCCCGGTGCACCGGAGGGCATTCTGCTGAGTGAAATTCTGACCCAAGATGCACTGCTGGATGCTCTGCAAAAAGCTAATGGTGATCGCTAAAGCCGGATATCTTGCGCTCATAGCAGTGATTACCGATTAAAACACTGCCGGCTAACAATCGACCGGCAACAAACTGTAAGTCAAATACCACAAGTAAGATTCTGATCAGAAAAGGAGTTAGCATGTCATCGCCGAACGACACGCCGGTACAGAAAGTTAAAGTCTGGGATATCAGTATCCGCATTTTCCACTGGGCTTTGGTGGCACTGATCGGTTTTCTCTGGTGGAGCGGTACCGAAGGCGTTCAGATGGACAACCATGTCTTAGCGGGTTACGCCGTGCTGGGGTTGATTGTCTACCGAATTATCTGGGGCTTTATAGGTAGCCATCACGCCCGCTTTATCAACTTTGTCCGCTCGCCCATCAAAACCCTGAAGTCGATTCCCGATGTGATCTCAGTGCGCAGTGACTCTCACCATGTGGGCCATAATCCGGTTGGCGGCTGGATGGTGATTGCGCTGATTCTGATTCTGCTGGCACAGGGCATAAGCGGTCTGGGGACGACAGATGATATCTTTATCGACGGGCCTCTGGTGGCCTACATCAGCGATGATATGGTCTATTGGCTGACCGATCTGCACCTGACCCTACCGGATTATCAGATCGCCATGGTTATTCTGCACCTGGCAGCAGTACTTTTTCACGATGCCTTTAAGCGGGAACGCCTGATTCAGGCGATGATCACAGGTATTAAAAAAGTACCGGCATCACTGGCCGATTCGATCCGGCAATCCGAACTACCGACGATGCGCTTCCTGATCGTGGTTGCGCTGCTAAGCGGTATCGGCTGGTGGCTGATTTCAAACTACGGCTAGAACGATTACTCAATAAAAAGCCCCGGCCGGGGCTTTTTATTGTCCGAAGATTTGCTTTAGGCAATCTCAGCCTGCAACAACTGATCAGCCCAACGATCAATCCAATCTCCGGCAGGTTCAGTCGCATCAAAGTGTTCTGCGGCATCCACTTCTAAGGGGCGACCCACTCGCTGACCGCCATATTCCGAAAGTACAGCATCCATTTTTTTTCCGGCATCACAAAAGGTTTCGTCATAAGAGCTGTCTCCCAACGAAATAATGCCGTACTTCAGGTGCGAGAGCGCCGCCCCCTGTTCGTGCAAGGTGTGGTAAAACTTATCAAAATTGGGAGGAAAGTCACCGGCACCTGTGGTAGAGCAGGAGATCAGAATTCCATCCAGTGCTTTGTTTTCAAGATCCGCAATACTTGGCTCTTCAGTAATCTCAACAGTGAAACCTTTAGCCTCCAGCATTGGCTGAATATGATCCGCCACATCTCTGGCGCCTCCGTAAACCGTTCCTACCAAAATCTTAATTGCGGGCATACATCTCTCCTGAAAAAACATCCCAAATAACCAACCAATTTACTCAGCTATTATAACGATATCGCTATAAAAGCCCAAATCCATTCCTGACAAGGCAGTCACAGTCTTATCTGAACTCCACTTTAATCTAAGCAGACACTTAGGCTGCAAAAATATCACATGGCGCAGCAAATATAAGACGAAAGCAGGCAATCTACTGATATTTATAAGGAATTATCTCGATTTTTGATATCCATCAAAACTGAGCATTTGTATTATTTGTTAGCTATGTTTAGTCTGACCTTTCTGTTGAAAAAAATGATTTCCGTTTTTCCAGACAAAAACCGAAAATCTGCCTACTGCTACAAGGACGCGTTATGTTTGCTCAGGACTTTAATGAACTCGGTTATCTATCCAGTGAATGGCCTCTGAACCAGGATCGGCCAACACTTCTTATGGTCCATGGCGCAGGTTTGAATCATGCCCAGTGGCAGGGGCAGATGTCCGGACTCAGAGATCATGCCAATATGGTTGCGGTTGACCTGCCCGGCCGCGCCCTGAGCGCACATCACGATGGTGATCAGTCGATTGCACAATATGCTGAAACGCTGTCTGAACTGGCCCATGAACTGGAGACCAGCCACCTTATTATGGCCGGACACAGCATGGGTGGTGCAGTTTGTCTTGAGTTTGCAATGCGCTACCCCGATCAGCTGGATGGACTGGTACTGGTTAACACCGGAGCCAAATTAAGAGTTCAACAACAACTGCTGCAACAGATCCGCGATGACTATCCCGCCTTTATACGCAACCTGACACAGAGTGCGCTGGGAGAACAAACTGAAGGTCGCATCACCGAACAATTTGCAGAGCTTTTAATGCAAAGTGAAACCGATGCGGTTTATAACGACTTTGCCAGTTGCGATACATTTGACCGACTGGATGCCATCAGTCAGATCGCCTGTCCGGCTCTGGTGATCAGCTCAGATCAGGACATAATGACCCCTCCTAAATACGGTGAGTTTTTGGCAGATCATCTGGAACAGGGCGAGTACGCTCTGATTGAAGGAGCTGCGCATGTCAGTCCCATGGAACAGCCCGAAGCGGTTAACGCAGCGATTCTCGACTTCCTGCAGCAATTTAATGGCCGCTAAGCGGCCTTGAATATGACTCAACCCGAGCCCTAAAGCTCTGAACCTTTCCCATATTCCACCTCGATGGTAAACTGATTTTTAATATTTTGGTTTACAGGTGGATTATGCAGGATACAAGTCTCTGGTTTCCCTATGCCCAGATGAAACATCTGGAAGTCAATTATGAAGTCGAAACCGGTGAAGGCCCTTATATTCAATTTACCAACGGTATGAAACTGCTGGATGCCACCTGCTCCTGGTGGTGCATGATCCACGGTTACCGTCATCCTGACATCACTCAGGCGATTCATGATCAGGCCGACAAGCTGGCTCACGTCATGCTGGGCGGGCTGAAAAACCAACCCGCAGCTGATCTGGCGAAGAAGCTGGTGGAGATCACCCCGCAAGGTCTGAACCATGTGTTCTTCAGTGACAGCGGCTCTGTCGGCATGGAAGTCGCCATGAAGATGGCGGTGCAGTTCTGGCAGAATCAGGGACGGACAAAAAAATACAAGATGGCCTCTCTGATGCGCGCTTACCACGGTGATACCACCGGCTGCATGTCGGTCTGCGACCCGGAAGAAGGCATGCACAGTCTGTTCAGCGGTCTGCTGCCGAAACATCACTTTGCACCCGCCCCTACCGCTTCATTTGATGCTCCGGCAGAAGCTGTGGCTGTCGATATAGCCGAGCTGCGTAAGGTATTTGAACAACACCATGAAGAGATCGCCGGTTTCCTGATCGAGCCTCTGCTGCAGGCCGCAGGCGGTCTGAATATGTACAGCCCGCTTTATCTGCAGGAAGCCCGCAAGCTGTGCGATGAGTTTGAGATTCTGTTTATCTTTGACGAGGTGGCGACCGGCTTTGGCCGCACCGGTAAACTCTTTGCCGCTGAATACGCGGAAGTCACACCGGATATTATGGTGCTTAGCAAGGGCCTGACCGGTGGCTATGTCGGACATGCGGCCACCATCGCAAACGACCGCGTGTTTGATGCCTTCTGGGATGATGATGCCGGAAAAGCCTTTATGCATGGACCAACCTTTATGGGTAATCCGCTGGCCTGCGCGGTGGCACTGAAAAGCATCGAGGTGTTTGAACGGGATGATTATCTGGGCAAGATCGCTCAGCTGAATCAGCTACTCAAAGATGAGCTGCTCAACTTCAAACACGATGCGGTGCTTGATACCCGGGTACTGGGTGCGACGGCGGTGATTGAAGTGAAAGATGCTGAAAGCCTGAAGGGTGTTCAGGATTTTGCCATCAAGCACGGTGTCTGGCTGCGCTCCTTCGGACGCTACCTGTACACCATGCCTCCGTACATTATCAGCACTGATCAGCTGAAACAGATTACCGATGTGATGAAGGCCTGGTTTACTGCGAAACCTTCTTGCTGATCCACGGCGCAAGCCGATTACTGAAGCGCGCCTAGGGTACGGCTGTCATGTCAGATTAACTGACCTATGGCAGCCTTTAGCTCCATCAATTCAGGTCAAAAAAGCGGACTGTAGTCTTTCTCCAGCTGATCAAATTTCAGCGAGCCGATAAAACGGCCAAAGCTCAACCAAGTCACCAATCCACGCATATCCTGAAAATGCGGCGGTAAAAACTTAGGCCCGGCGACGATGCCCTGCTCGTGCAATTCTGAAATCAGACGAAAATCTTCCAGCTGGATTTTACCCACTAACAGCAGCTGCAAAAGATCAATCCTACCCTTCTGAACCGCAACACGGAAGAAGTTATAGGTCAGCACAAAGCCTTTGATATAGGCCAGATCCTTGGTAAACGGCATACCATCCGGTAAACTCCCCCGGAAGGTACGACTGGCGATGGTATAGCTGTCATCTTCGCTGATACCTTTATCCAGCAGATAACGGTAGACCTCAATAAAGTCTGCACCATCGGCAGCAAGAGTGACTGCACGGATACGATTAACCAGCTTGGAAAGACGCCTAGGCGTAGAGCGCAGAGTAATAATCTCGGTCAGAACGGCCAGGCCTTCCTGAGTGACCGTTGAGCTTGGCGTCCCCTTAGCTAAACAGGTCAGATAGGGCTGCGCCAGACCGTTCTGGGTTGTACCGACATGAATCCAGCCTTCGTGAGCTTCCAGAAGATCCAGTTCACGACGGGAGAATTTCACATCTTTATTCAGCTTAATGTAATCACTACCGGCCGCCGCATCACTGACAATACCATCAGACAGAATCACACGGGCATTCAGCCCCGGCATGCTTTGACTGAGCACATTATCCAGATAGGTCACGGCATCTTCTGCAGAGATATCCTTGGGCTCATCCGGCAGCACTTCATGATCAATCAGCTGTACCAGTGGTTCTTCCAGCATGATCGCAAGCTCTGCCAGCGTGGGATCACCAGCATGAAAAACATCATGCGGATGGCCGTATAACTCAACAGAATAGTGGTGAAAGTCCGGTGTACCACGGGATTCCAGCATACGCAGCACCTGACGGTACTCATTACACATACGTTTCATCAGGCGAGCCATAGGGTTCAGCTGACCGATGGAACGGCTGATCTCCTGCTCAAGATCGCTGAAGGCATAGCGCAGCACCTGAGGGTCAAATCCCAGATCCCGCTGCTGATACATCTCTGGCGTCACTTCCGGCAGTTTCTGAGCCTTATTGGCAAAGAAACGCTGACGCACTTCTTTATCCCAGTTGACCGCATCTAACACACGAATCGGAGCCTGAAGCTCTACCATGCGATCTGAGAGTTTTCTGACTTGTTGCAGCAGCTTTTTTTGTGCCATGCCTTGTTCTCCGGTGACCTCAGTCACCTCAGATAGAAGGCAAGTGGCTAACTTACCCTCACATATCCCATAAGTCCGGTTTTCATGTGTTCGATCACATGACAGTGGTACATCCACCGACCCGGATTATCTGCGACAAACGCCGCTTTGGCACGTCCATTTTTACCTAACAGCACCGTATCGGTATAAAAGGGGGTCACTGGCTCACCATTCATCTCGAGTACCAGAAAAGTGTGGCCGTGAATATGAATCGGATGGTGGTACTGGGTATTATTTCTCAGGTCGAAAATATAGCTCTGCCCCAAACGCAGATCAGCCACCGGCTCAGGAATATTACCCGGCCCCATACCTTGCCACGGACGGCGATTGATCAGCCAAAAGGTGTCATGGGTTTCGCCATTGTCATCCACGGGACTAATCGCCCCTTCCCATTCAAAGACAAAGGACACCGTCTCGGCATTGTCGAGATCCGGGACAGAGATCGGATTCATTGCCAGCTTCGGCATCGCTTTAGTCGGTAAGGCTGACTCAGAGGTCGCTATAAAGTTAGCAAGGGGGAAGCCAAACTTACCCAGCAGATACTCCAGCACAATCTTATTTTTGGTACGGGCAGATTCCGGCATCACAAACGCAAGATCCAGACGCATCCCCGGCCCAATTTTATGTGTTTCAAATGGGAAAGGATTCAGCACGGGGTTGCCATCAATAGCGATGACCTGTGCTTTAACGCCCTTCAGCCGCAATTGGTAGGTCATAGTGTTATCAACATTAGCCAATCGTAACCGTACACGACTCCCCGGACGGTATTTCAGTCGAGGATTACTGACCCCATTAGCCGTGCCCCACTCACCTGGGGTCCCCATTCGGGCTGCATAACGGGGACGACTCAGAGCCTTCCAGCCTCCTTTTTTATCCAGATGCCAGTGCTTCAGGATCAGTACTTCATCCACATCAAAGTCAGGCCTGACCGCTTCTTCAACGACCAGAGCACCAACCAACCCGCGGCCAAGTTGCTCAGTACTGTTCATGTGCGGGTGATACCAGAAGGTACCGGCATCCGGTGGAGTAAACTCATAAACAAAAGTTTCACCCGGCATAATGGGCTTCTGACTCAGAAAAGGCACACCATCCATCTCAATGGGAATGCGCAGACCATGCCAGTGGATTGTCGTAGGCTCACTTAACCGATTCGTGAATTCAATACGAACCGGTTGTCCTTGCTTAGCACGAATGACAGGCGCAGGGATATCACCATTAAAGGCCAACACATCGGTTTTAAAACCCGGCACCAACTCTGCCTGTGCCTCTTCAGCAGTAAGCCGATAGTGGTAAGCCAGGCCTGAATCGACCTGAGCCAAACTCCAACGAGGAGCCAGTGAGGCTGCTAAACCAATCGCTCCCAATTGGAGAAAATTTCGACGACTGATGGCTGGTTTCATCTCATCTAAACGATTGTCAGTGCCAGGATGATTTAGGTTACTCAATTTTTTCCCCTACTCTTGCTCTGCCGGATAAGTTCTTTATCGGATTTTTCCTGCTTACAGCCTTGTCGCCAATTAAGCGATAGCTGCACAGATTTAACTCTGTTTGATACTAAAGCCACACTACCGAAATGGGAAACATTATTATCTGCAGCCCTGTCAATAAAAGCTCTGCTATGATCTGAACCATTATTTGACGATGCCAGCCCCCAACCTAATGGCCTGGCATAAAAAAAGCGGCAGATGAGGCTGCCGCTTTTCAACAGGGATGTGGACTGTAAAACAGATATAGACCGATCAGGCTTTAACCGTGTCCTGTTTCAGAGGCAGCTTTTCGCTTTCAACCGTTAACGCTGCTTCTTCAGGCGGTGTAAATGCCGGTTTGCGGTAGCGTCCCATAACAGAGCCCACGGCAATAAAGGCAACAATAGAGTAGCAAACCGTCAGAGCATCAAAGAAGACAAAACCGAACATCAGGATACCCATATCCGTTGTCAGCGTTGTTTTGGCAGCGTTGATCCCCAAACGACGTTCAAGGAATACCGCCAGAATCGTAATCCCCCCCAGAGATGCCTGAGCCCGAATCAGAAAGGTCAGCCCTAAACCGATCAATAAACCACCCAGTACAGAGGCAATCAGCGGATGCGCCAGCTCTAGACTGACATTATGTTCAATCAGGTCAGCAAATACCGATAACAGGGTAACGGCTCCAAAGGTACGCAGAGTAAAGCCAACCCCCAAATACCGAAGCGCAATCAGATAAAATGGCAGGTTCACCAGAAAAAAGATCTGACCGAAGGTTAGATCCGGTACAAACTGAAGCAAAATCAGACCAAGACCGGCGGTCCCACCCACCAAAAGATCTGAAGCATTAATCAGTTGCACACCCAGTGCAACCAGCAAACAGGCTTCAACAATAGCCAGCCACTGAGCAGCATGAATTTTCATTAAATTCTCCAAAAACTGACACAAAACGAATGTATTCGGGTGTAAAAACCCAAGAAACTAACGCAGAGTCATCGTCACCCGGACTTTTTTGTTATTGGAGAATGGGTTCAGACGTGGACGTAAGACAGGTTGTAACAACACCAGTTAGTGTGTGTACGGGAAAGGATTATACCAATAGAAGCTTAGAAAGGGATTTTTCCAGCCATCAGGACTGTAAAGGCAAACCTCACCGTGTAAATATTATTTTACAGACACACCGATCGAAGACTGTTATCTGCATGCACCCGCCACGATCAAAAAACAACATCTGACAGGTGAGAATTATTCACAGCAGTGCTACGCTTGTACCCTTGCCTTGATCTCCCTGCCAAGCCCCTCAGAAGGGCATCCAGCAGGCCTTCAATATCCGTACACCGCACGTCTTAAATGCTGTGAAGGCACCGAAAAAGGCAGGAGAAGCGACGTAAAAAACCTGCAATTGACCCTATCAAAGAACAGAAGAGTTTACAGATGAGCAAATTCTGGAGTGAAGCGATTACCAATCTTCAGCCTTATGTACCGGGTGAACAGCCCAAAACCACTAACATCACTAAGCTGAACACCAATGAAAACCCCTACCCGCCATCGCCAAAAGTCTTGGAAACTCTGGAGCATTTTCCGAAAGAGAAGCTCCGACTCTATCCTGATCCGGATGGCTCCGTTCTCAAGCAGGCTTTAAGCGATCATTTCGAATTGCCTCAGGATCATATCTTTGTCGGTAATGGTTCTGACGAAGTACTCGCCCACGCGTTTATGGCCTTTTTCCGTCAGCCAAAACCGCTGTTAATGCCCAGCATGACCTACAGCTTCTATGACGTTTACTGCAACCTGTATGACATTACGGCCGAACATATCCCTCTAAGCGATGATTTCCGAATCAATCTTAATGAGTATCATCAGGATAATGGCGGTATTATTTTCGCAAATCCGAATGCGCCAACGGGTATCGCCGTGGGGCTGGATGAGATTGAGACTCTGCTTAAGCGCAATACTGAAACGCTGGTGTTGGTTGATGAGGCCTATGTCGATTTTGGTGCTGAGAGTGCCTGTACACTGGTCAAGCGTTACCCGAACCTTCTCGTGGTACAGACGCTATCCAAGTCCCGTAGCCTGGCAGGGATGCGTGTCGGCTTTGCCTTAGGTCATCCTGACCTTATTGCCGGATTAGATCGGGTTAAGAACTCGTTTAATTCCTACCCACTGGATATGCTGGCACTGGCCTCAGCCACTGCAGCCATTGAAGATACAGCCTATTTTGCTCAGACTGTCCAGCAAATTATGAATGATCGCGACTGGACCACAGAGCAACTGGAAATGCTGGACTTTGATGTACTGCCATCGAGTACCAACTTTGTTTTTGCCCGTCATAAAACAGCATCTGGTGCCGATCTGATGAGCTATCTGCGCAGCAAAAACATCCTGGTTCGCCACTTCACTAAACCGGGAATTGAAAACCACCTGCGTATTACCATAGGAACCAGGGATGAGATGCAGGCGCTGATCACAGCCCTGAAAGAAAGACCCCATTCCTGATCGGGCAGGTTCATCAAAAAACAAAAAAGCGCTGCCGGTAAAAGCAGCGCTTTTATTTATCAGCCAGTCTAGTGCTCTCTACTGCTGGTAAACCTGAACGACGACCATTAGCAAAGAAACACAAACCGGGCCAGATAGCAGAGCCAGGTTAAGACGCAGCACCCGTGAAATGTTAACTTTAGCCAGAAAATGCTGCATCAGGAAAGCCCCTGCAACCAACTGCATAAAGCTCGCCATCAACATCAGAATACCCTGATAATAAAACTGCACTCCTAACAAACCAACAAGACTAGCCAGTGTTAGCCAGCTGGACATCTTCAAAAAGCGATTATTCTGTTCACTCAGGCCTTCCAGAAAGTGCTGTCGCGATGCCTTGCTTAAACACACTTCCGCCATCGCGCCAATTGAGATGATAATCAGGATCACCAGCCACATTGTTTATTGCTCCTTTTGCCTTGTTATTATTGTCATCCAGTGCGAACTATCGATTAAGCTCAAATAAATCACTGAGACAAAATAGTAACAGATAAACAAAGAGTTGCTGCTATCCAATAGACGCATTGCCCATCGCAAATAACGCTGAAGAAAACTCAGGACTTACCACCAGCAATGCTCTCCATAATAACGGCAACATGCTGGCTAAGTTTTGCGGAAGCGACACGGGTTTGTTGAGCAGCCTGCTCCGCCTCACCCGCACTGGCCGTCACTTCTTTTAAACTGTTGTTAATCTCTCCGGCAGCAATGCTCTGCTGTCTTGCTGCCGCGGCAATACTCTGCCCTCTTTCACTGATGCCCTGCATCGTAAACGCGATCTGTTCGAGTGTACTTCCGGCAAGTTCTGCTTGCTCAACACTGGCTTTAGCTTGCTTACGGCTTTGACTCATCACTTGATAAACCTGCCGGGTTTCATCTATCAGACGGGACAGAATTCCCTGAATCTCATGAGTTGACTGCTGTGTCCGGGATGCAAGCGAACGAACTTCATCAGCAACAACGGCAAAACCACGGCCATGCTCGCCTGCACGAGCAGCCTCAATAGCCGCATTAAGAGCAAGCAGATTTGTCTGACTGGCAATATCATTAATCAGGGAAACAGCGTGAGAAATATCTTCACTGGCGCTATGTAAGTCATCAACCTGATTTGCTGCACGCTGAACCTGATCAGACAGGTCTTTGATTGATTGCATCGCCTCATGAACGACGCGGTGGCCATCCTCTGCCTTCTTAAGACCTTCAGAGGTTGCTGACGAGGCATCGGCAGAACGTGCTGCAACAGTTCCTATCGCTTCTGACATTTCGCCGACGACCTTTGAGATATGTCGCACCTCATCATTTTGTTGCCGAACCGCGTGGGCGGCCATATCAGAAATATCCTGTGTATCCTGACCAAGAGAAGCCAGCATATCAGCCGAATAGTGTATCCGTGTGCGTATCGCATCTTCATTAGCAATTCGCAATTTCGCCATTAACCTTATAAAGCCAGCTTCAGACGAGCTGTCCGAGTACATCTGAGCCAAAAGCGAGCTGTAGTTGTTGCCCACTAACAAACCACGTGCAAACTTCAGAGATCCCATCAACTTATAAGCTGCCAGCGCTAATAAAGCACTGCCCGCAGCAGATGCCAGCATCAGCTGCCAACCGTTAAGCCCAACAAGGCTTTGCAGGAGGAAAGGTGTCAGGCAGGCCAGAACAACCAGAACCGGAAGAGAAAGAAGGATAGGCAGATCAATCAGATGAATACGACGCTTACCGGCATTCACTCGCTTGTAGATGCGTTCAGCTCTTCCTATCTGGGAACGTTTGGGTTTAAGGCGTACAGACTGGTAACCGATAATCTCCCCATTACGGACAATGGGTGAAGCAAAGGCGTTAACGTAATAGTGGTCACCATTCTTACAGCGGTTTTTCACAACCCCCATCCAGGGCTTCCCCTGACGGATAGTGCGCCACATCTCTTCAAAAACAACGGGCGGCACATCCGGATGGCGAACGATATTATGCGGTTTACCCAGTAACTCATCCTCACTGAAACCCGAGATCTCAATAAAGGCTTCATTGACATAGGTAATTTGCCCCTTAAGGTTGGTTGTAGAAACCAATGGGACGCCATCATCAAGCAGGGTTTCCTCTCCGGTAACCGGCAGATTCTGTTTCAAGCCACACCTCCGTGTGTTTTTATTATCATTGTTGGCTTAGGGTTTCAGCGTAGATCAAAGGCGGCGTATTCTAGTCACCCCCTGTAAATTTGATACTGATGCAAATCAAGGACCTCTGAGCTGAAACAACATCCTGTTGTGAGACGCCCATAAAAACCCTTATTGATCGTAATGTCAATTTCCACATAATTAAGATTCAGGTTAGTCGCTAGAGAGCTGAACAGGTATGATGCCCCATCACATATTTCTGAGCTTCGTCATCAGTGAGGCCATTTAATTACAGGTATCAATATGAGTCGCTACCATTCAAAAACATCCCCGGAACTCAAAGAGATTCTTCAACGATGGCAGGAAGAGAGGCATCCGGAAGATGCTGAGTGGCTGGCCGATCAGATGCCTAATCTGCTGGAAGATGTGGCAAGAGTACAAGCAGGTTTTATGACGTTAAGAAGTAAAGTCAAAAAACTTGAGTCAGAAATGCAGACCTATCGCCAGACCCGGCTTCTGGCAGAGTTTGAGGACGACAACAAGCATTAAATGATCAAGAGACCTCAGGCCCTGAAACGCCTCATTGAAATGAGTTCAGTTTTTCAGGATGCCGGCACGACTTCAGAAGCACAGACAGTGGCTCACCCGCAGCATACTTAAAACCCTGCGCGACAGTGGCTCCCGCCAGTTTGGCCTGCAACTCCTCATGCTCATTCTCAATACCTTCTACAACTGTATTCAGCCCCAGATTTCTTGCCAAAAACAAAAGACTTTCAAAGAGCGCGAAGTCGCCATGATCACCGGAACACAATCGGGCAGTATAGCTACGGTCCAGCTTGAGACCTGTAATGGGAAACTCTTTCAGATAATTAAGAGATGCGTAACCGGTTCCAAAATCATCTAAAAAGATATTCAAACCCGCATCCCGCATACGCTGCAACTGCTCTACAACAACCTGATCTTTTTCCAGTAATGACGTTTCTGTCAGTTCGACACCGATCTGCTGAGGATCGATCTGATGCTCACGCATCGACTGAATAATCATGCCCGCCACATCGTGGTAATAAAACTGGGCTGCTGAGACATTGAGCGAAACCTTAAGCGGTCCTTGGTGGCGCTCCGTCAGAAGCGGGATATCCTGCATCACCTGCTGAATGACAAACTCGCCGAGATCACGGATGACGGATAATTGCTCTGCAATTGGGAAAAACTCACCAGGGCTGATAAAACCCAGGTCAGGATGCTGCCAGCGCATCAATGCTTCGTAACCAACAATTCCACCGTTTTCCAACGAGATCTGTGGCTGGTAAACCATATAAAGCTGACCTTCACTTCTGGCGGTTTGCAGAGCCTGCTCAATCTGATAACGGCGCTTTAGTGACTCGTCCATTTCAGGCGCAAAGTAGACAACACGATTTTTACCCTGCTTTTTGGCAACATTCAGCGCAATCGCAGCCTGAGTCTGAACTTCTGCCAGTGACGTTGGCGGTTCTGGCCGACGAACAACACCGATACTGGCCTGTATACCACTAAGACGCCGGGGCTTGAGCGTATCATTATCAAAAACATCCATCAGCGCCTCTGCCAGCGCCTTCAGGCTGTGTCGCGAAAGATCTCCATCGGCTACAAGGCCGAATTCATCCCCCCCCAAACGATAAATGCCGATACGCTCCCGACTGAATGCCCACTGATGGCACCATTCATTAATCGCCAACAGAAAACCGGAAACGACTTGTCTTAGCAACTCGTCTCCGGCATTGAAGCCTCTTGTTTCATTAAACCATTTGAAATTATCCAGGCCGACCTGAATCACTACAAAATTTGGCTTGTGGCAATCATCCAGCAGGTCGGTGACCTGCTGCTGAAAGAAAGTCCGATTACCAATACCAGTCAGTTGATCATAAAAGGCCAAATTTTCTGTACTGCGGACATTAGCCTGAATCTGCATAGCCATCTGCCGGAATGCAGAGCCAAGGCGCCCAAACTCATCATCCTTTCTCAGCCGGGCCGGAAGCTCCCAGCGTCCCAGCGCCAGCTTTTCAGAATACGCCATCAACATATTAATAGGGCTACTGATGCTGTAGGAAAATAGGGCACTTAACAGCAAAATCAGGCCACCAAAGATCAGCAGCAAAAACAGCAAAGACTGTAAAAAATGACGACGGGTCTCGGTCAGTACCGCATCAATCGCTTTGTGATTCTCTTCAACAGAGACTCGAATTGGCTCCAGGGTCAGTATCAGTATGATGCCCCCGACTTTTTGCCCGGCATCCGATAAAGGATGATTAATCACCAGAAGATCATCATGCACCCTGTGATCGGCTCGCTCCAGACTCACAGTAAAGGGCAGCCGGCTGTGTACATTAATCTCCGGAGCAGACGACATAGAGTTGCTATCCAACAGAATCGCCAAACGCTTGTCGTAAAGCAGAACCTGACTGACCATGGGCAATCTGGCAAAAAGACTTACCTGTTCGGCGATATAGCCCTTACTCTGATCGTTGATCGCCTTAGCAAAACGGGGAGAGAAAGAATTCAGCAACTTTTCACTACGGGAAAGAACATCTTTGGTCAGTGCATCATTAACTTTGCTCTGCCCGACCTGAGACATACTCTGATGCAATCGCTGTAATTCAGAGAAGGCTATCACAGCAAAAAAAACCATCATCGCAATCGATGAAA